>JBDLUG010000071.1:0-8174 GCA_039805405.1 Bacteroidota bacterium | reverse complement strand
CTGCAGTACCAATTTTAGCGGAGCCGGGGCGGTTCGCATTAGTGTATCGCGACCTTATTTTTTTGAAATCCAGCCTTTGGCTTGGCCCCATGCTACGATTCGAGGGACGATGAACTCAATTCCCAAGGAGTTCAGAATCGAAATAAGGATGACCTCAGCCCAGACCACGGGAGATTCCGAAAAGTAGGCATAGACCAGAAAGATGCCCATGAACATTAGGGCACCAAGGACGACTCGAAGGATGGTCATGTTCACTGCAGCGTTGTTTTGAACTAATATATGCTTGGCGAAGGATTCCGGGGAACAACACCAAATCGCAGGGACACCTCACTAAATTAGTCAAATTATATATTGACAAAATGTTTTTCATTGTCAATATATAGTTTTACATTTGAAGAATGTTAGTCAACCAATAATTGAACATTATGGACATTAAAAAACTGCAACGCGCGCAGTTGAATCAAAAATTCGCTGCGTTCAAAGGGGCCGAGAACGCAACGCCTCCTTCGGTGGGATGGATTAAAACAGTAAGGGTATCGCTGGGCATGACGCTGCAGCAATTGGCCAACCGGCTGTCCGTGACCAAGCAAAATGTTTCGGTATTGGAGTCGAGCGAAGCGGAAGGCTCCATCACACTAAAACGTCTTCGCGAAGTCGCGAACGGCCTGGATATGAACTTAGTCTATGGATTCGTCCCAAAAGACGGCAGCATAGACCAATTGATTGACCGCAAAGCCAAAGCACTTGCCACTCAAATCGTTTCACGGACATCAGCCACCATGCGCCTTGAAGACCAAGAAAACCATCCGGAACGCATTGAACGTGCGATCCAAGAACGCACTGAGCGGATCAAGCAGAAATTACCCAAGAGCTTGTGGGATTGAACCTGAACTACACCGACGGTCAAACTCCGATTGACGAGGATGAGAAGCACGGTCTGCTGATTGCTACCCTTTCGACGAAGGCGGAACTGGACGAGTTTGAGCAGCTCAACATCGAAGAAGCAATTCAATGGTTAAGCGGTAAGACGTTTAAGCGAGCAGAGGTGCTGTCGCAGCAATTTGTCTGCATGCTTCACCGAAGGATGTTTGGGAACGTCTGGTCGTGGGCCGGAAGATTCCGCAACACGAACAAGAATATTGGCGTTGATAAATTTGAAATTGGCGCCTCGTTAAAGATACTTTGCGACGACACCGACTACTGGGTGGAGCACCAAGTATTTTCTCCAGACGAAATCGCGGTGCGCTTTAAGCATCGATTGGTGAGCATTCATTGTTTTGCCAATGGCAACGGAAGACACAGCCGTTTAATGGCCGACGTCATTGTAGAAAATGTGCTCGGCCATTCGCACTTTTCGTGGGGATCTCAGGAGTTGAGCCACGGCGATGAACGGGTGGCCTACATCGATGCGATTCGTGCAGCCGACCGAGGAAACCTTGCTCCGTTGATTCAATTTTCACGGTCTTAAGCGCCCGAGCGCGCCACGGCCTAAAAACAAAAAACCCGCTGCAGTGCAGCGGGCTTTGGTCTCTTAGTGACCCTGTCAGGATTGCTTCGCGTTCCTGGGGGCTCCGAATTCCGAGACCAAAGCCTCGGCGCCGAAGCGCCGGTCCTTTTTGTTTTTAAGCCTTAAGCGCCCGAGCGCGCCACGGCCTAAAAACAAAAAACCCGCTGCAGTGCAGCGGGCTTTGGTCTCTTAGTGACCCTGTCAGGATTCAAACCTGAAACCTCTTGATCCGTAGTCAAGTGCTCTATTCAGTTGAGCTACAGGGCCATCTCGTAAAGAGGCTGCAAATATACTGCGAAAAACAAAATCTGCATAATTGTCGGGACGTTTTGTGCGTCGGAATTTGCAGGGTAATGTCTGCAACCCTTGAACTGGCCTGCTTTCACCCTGATGCTGCGGAACTTGCGCAGCGTTGGGGGGTTCCGCGAATTGAATTTTGCGCCGACGCCAAGCTGGGCGGAACCTCGCCTTCAGCCGACCAAGTGGACCGCGTGCGCCGTGCTTTTGGCGGCGAATTGGGCGTGATGCTGCGCCCGAGGGGCGGAAACTTTGTGTATTCCGCATCTGAGTTCAGGGTGATGGCCGAGGAACTCCCGCGTCTCGCGGGCCAAGGCGTCGACTTTGTGGTGCTGGGCGCGCTGACCGAAGGCGGCGAACTGGATCCGCGCACCGCAGTCCTGGCGGAACTGGCCGCCGCACACGGCATTCCCTGGGTGCTCCACCGAGCCTTTGACGCGGCGCGCAACCGGTTTGAGGCGCTGGCCACAGCCGAAGCGCTGGGCTGCGCGCGAATTTTAACGGGCCTTGGCGCGTCGTCGATGGGCGATCTGGTGGCGCTGCGCGAGGCGGCGAAGCTTGAAATTTTGCCCGGAGGCGGCATTCGCGCCCGCAACGCGGCCGAGTACCTCGAGGCGGGATTCCGCCAAATACATTCTGCGGCTTTATTGAACTACGACGCCATGCCGCCCCTGCCCGACGAGGGCGAAACCCTAGCCCTGCTCGAGCTGTGCCGCCCGTACTGATTTTATCCTGGGCCCTGAGCCAACTCGGATTCGCGGGGCAGCCGCTGCTGACCGCTGAGCGCGTCGACGGCCCGGCCTGGGTGATGTTCCGAGCAGCGAACTCGGCGCAGTGGGACACGCTGGGATTCGTTCCGGGACCATTTGTGGCGCCGGAATTCACGCTTCCCGAGGGCGCAACGGAGGCGGATTCAGTGGCGTACTGGTTCCCTGATCCGATGGAGTTTGCGGCAAAGCGCCAGGCCGCCGAGCCATTGCCCTACCCGACCGACAACGATCCGCTGCGTCTGAGCCAGCACCTGCGCAAGCCGGCGATTGAGTTCGGATGGGATTTTGCGCGCCGCCAGATCCGCACAGGGGCGCCTGCCCCGAGGCTCGGCGAGCCGCACAGCCCTCTGCACCGCGAGTTAATCTACGTAGAATGGGTTCCGCACCCAGCCGGTCGACGCGGAATTTTTCACCCACAGCACCGCCGGGCCTTGACCCACTCGCGGCTGGTGACCGACGACCCGAAGCGGCTGTTCTACCTCGAAGTCAACGGAAAACCCCAGTTTTTGCTGGGCGTGAACGCGGTGGTTCCGGCAGACCCTGTGCGCGAGGAGCATCTGCGCCAACGACTAATCGAACTGCACCGCGCCGGCGGCAACACCGTGCGCTTTTGGGCCGGCGGAAGCTACCCGTCAGAACGACTTTTGGCCACCTGCGACAGCCTCGGACTGATGGTGTGGCAGGACTTTGCCTTTACCGGAACCGCCTACCCGGGCGATTCGGCGTTCCGCGCATGGGTGCGCGACGAGGCCGTGTACCAGGTGCAGCGAATGGCCGAACACCCAAGCGTAGTACTTTTTTGCGGAAACAACGAGATCGACGTGGCCTGGCGGGCCTGGGGCTGGCAAATAACCTACGGAATGTCGGCGGCCGATTCCGCCCAACTTTGGGCCAACAACCATTGGATTTTTGAGGAACTGCTTCCGTCGGTGGTGGCAAAGCATGCGCCCGGGCGGGCCTACCTGGCGTCGTCGCCGGTAAGCAACTGGGGGCGTCCGAGCGATTTTGAGCGCGGAGACAACCACGACTGGCGCGTGTGGCACGGCGAACAGCCATCCCGGGTGCTCGCCCAGCGCGTGGCTCCGTTGGTGAGCGAATGGGGCGTTCCGTCGCTGCCGGGCTCTTCTGTTCGCGCCCGATGGACCGCCGAACCCAATGCCTACATGCTCAGCTACAAGGGCTTGGACTTGCTCGAGCGCTACCTGCGGTCAGAGCAAGGCTGGCGCGGCGGGCCGACCGACGAACTCGCCAAGGCCTCGCAGCGCTGGCAGGCTCGCGTAATCCGCCGCACGCTGCGGGCCCAACGACGTGCGCGTCCGTTCTGCAGCGGAACCCTTATTTGGCAGCTCAACGACGTCGACGACGCGATCAGCTGGAGCCTCATCGACAGCGACAACCAGCCCAAGCCGGCGTGGCACTCCGCACTGCAGGAGTTTTCAAAATTCTAAAATCCGGGTATTACCGAACGGTGGGCCCGGCGGGTGTTCGGATATAACCGGATTTCACAAATCAAGCAAGGATTCCGCCGTGAGGACGCGTACCCCGTCGACCGAGGCCACCGCGTAGCTGAATCCGGGCCTGAGGGCGTATCCGCCGACTTCTCCACGCGTGCTGACCGCGATGAAACCGATTTGGGTGTCGGCCCAAGGCTTTCCGCGGCGCACAAAGAACTTGTGAATTTCGCGCACCGCGTCTTCGCAGGCTTGCTGCGGGCTGCGCCCCGATTTCATGGCCGCCACCACGCGAAACGAGCCCACGGTACGAATCACCTCTTCGCCGTGGCCGGTCGCGGTGGCCGCTCCGACCTCGCCGTCGACATAGAGCCCCGCCCCGATGATGGGCGAATCGCCCACCCGGCCGTGCATTTTGAACGCCATGCCGCTGGTGGTGCAGCATCCGGCGAGCCGCCCCTCAGCGTCGAGCGTGAGCTGGCCAATGGTGTCGTGGTTTTCGATGTTGGGAATCGGCTTGTACTCGGATTTTTCGAGCCACTTCTTCCACTCGGCCTCGGAATCGGGCACCAAGAGGTTTTGAAGCGGAAAACCTTGCTCCTTGGCGAATTGCGTGGCGCCGTCGCCCACGAGCATCACGTGGGGAGTGCGCTCCATGACGGCGCGAGCAAGGCTCGAAACGTGCACCACGTGCTCGCAGGCTGCCACCGAACCGATGTTGCCCAGGTGGTCCATGATGCAGGCGTCAAGGGTAACGCGGCCGTCTCGGTCCGGACGTCCGCCCAGACCCACACTGCGTTCGCGCGGATCAGCTTCGCAGATTTTTACGCCCAGTTCCACGGCATCGAGGGCATTTGCCCCCTTTTGCATGGCTTCGAGCGACGCCCGGGTCGTGTGCTCGGCAAAGGGCCAGGTTCCGACGGCAAGGGGCTTGGCCGCGCCGCCATTCACGGGTGGCAGACCAGCAGCTAGTAACTGGTTACCGGTCAATGCCCCTACCGCGCCCAGGCCAAGGGTTTTGAGAAAGTCACTTCGGTTCACGGCGGCGAAAGGGTTTGGATTCGGGAAGTAAAAAATGCGGCGCCACATTGAAGCCGCGCGCCTTCAGCGCGCGGGCCCGGTGGGTGGCCCGAATTCGGAATTCTGGAAGCTGCTCGCGGGTGCGCGGACCCGTCCACAAGACTTCGGCGAGGGCAAACTGGCGGGGAAGGATCATGTATTCGGCGTGCTCCGGCGTCAAAATATATTCGGTCCACAGGTTGGCTTGGGCGCCGAGGATGTGCTTGGCTTCGGCCTCACTGAGTTGGCCCGGAACCGGATTGTACATGAAGACCGCGTCGACCGGATTGAATCCGCCGATGGCATGCGGCTCACCCGGGTCCTTGGCTTGGTAGTGGTCCCAGTAGCAGGGCTGGCCAGGAGTCATGATGGCGTCGTGGCCCGCTTTGGCGGCGGCAATTCCGCCCGCTTCGCCCCTCCAGCTCATCACGGTGGCGTTGGGCGCGAGTCCGCCCTCGAGGATTTCGTCCCAGCCGATGATTTGACGTCCGCGCGCGTTGAGGTAGGCCTCGATGCGGCGAATGAAGTAGCTCTGCAGGGCGTGCTCGTCGGCCAGACCTTCGGCCTTAATCCGCTTTTGGCAACGCTCGCAGTCGTGCCAACGGGTTTTAGGGCACTCGTCGCCCCCAATGTGGATGTACTCGCCCGGGAACAGCGCCATCACCTCGTCAAGCACGCCCTCGAGGAAGGTAAACACGCGGTCGTCGCCAGCACAGTAGACATCGTCAAACACGCCCCAGCCGGTGGCTACGGGCAGTTCCGCCCCGCGGCAGCTCAGCTCGGGATAGGCCGCCAGGGCAGCGCGCGCATGGCCCGGAAGCTCAATCTCAGGAACCACCGTGATGTGATGGGCCGCGGCATAGGCCACGATTTCGCGCACCTCGTCCTGGGTATAGAATCCGCCGTAGCGGGTGCTGTCAAAGCGCTGGTCGCCGTAGGGCCCGACCTGCGAGGCGTCGCGCCAGGCTCCGACCTCGGTGAGGCGCGGGTAGCGCTTGATTTCGATGCGCCAGCCCTGGTCCTCAGTGAGGTGCCAGTGAAAGCGGTTCATTTTGTGCTCGGCCATGAGGTCGAGGTAGCGCTTGACAAAGGCCACGTCAAAGAAGTGGCGGCAGACGTCGAGGTGCATTCCGCGGTAGGCAAAAGCGGGCTGGTCGCGCACGGTCATTCCGGGAAGCGATTTCTGGCCCGCCTCGGCCTGCATCAGCGTTTGGATTCCATAAAAGACTCCGGCGGCGGAACCGCCAACCACCACGATTTTGCCGGGCGAAACCTTGAGTGCGTATTCCTCGGCCGGCAGGCCCTGCACGACGCGGAGTTCTGCCGAAACCATACCGCCCTTGGCACCTTTGGTAGTGTTCCACCAGGTGCGAAGCAGGTCGGCCTCGCCCTGAAGGGCCGGAGTGGCGACCACGTAAAGGTTGCCTGCAACCGGGACAGCCTCGCCCTCAAAGACGACCGACTGGGGCTGGGGAATCACCTGCAGCGTCTGGGCAAAGCCCACGGCACTAGTAACGAGTAACCAGAAACCGAACAGCCCCCTCACGGCTTTCGCGCGTATTGAGTGACTTCGACGATGCGTCCGTCCTTCCATTCAAAGAATTCCGCCAGGTATTCGTCAAAGACGCGGCCGTCGGGGTAGGTGCGCTGCTCGTGACCTTGCACGACCACGACATCCTTGCCGCCTTCGCGAGATCCGGCGTACTCGATGTGGAGCGGTTCCCAGCTGAATTCAGGGGTTTCGATGAGGAACTTATTGAGGCCTTGGCGGGTCACCCAGACGTGGCGTCCGTCGGCGGCGTGCACGAGGATGGAATCCACCACGGCCTTGCCCACCGTGGCGGTATCGCGGTCGTTGTAGGCCTGAACCCAGTCGGACATCGTCATTACGATTTCGTCTTCGGGCGAGGTCACGGGAACGTCCTCGTTAGGCGAGGATTGGCAGGCGCTTAGTAGGGCCAGCAGGCCAAAGCCAATGGGTAGAATTTGCTTCATAAGGGTGAGTTGCAATAAGATGTAAGTTTATGGATTCGAATCCACATTTTACCATGAATTTGTGGATTCCAATCCACAATTTTACACGTTTAGCCCTTCGCTGCGGACTCCCGAAGCAGGGCGTCGAGCTCGTCGGGCGGGGTTCCGCGCTAGTCCCTGCCGCCCTCCTCCGGCTCCAGTCCGTCGAGGAAGCGCTTCATGGCTCCGCCCGTAGTGGGCGAAAGCTGGTAGAAGGGTTGGCCGTCCTTGGCCGGAAGCGAACGCTTCTTGGGATCCACTTTGAGCAGAGCATCCATGAGCTCGCGGTCGCTTGAATAGAAGCGCATGTTCCCCTTTTTGTAGGTCAAGAAGTACTCATTGGACGGCGCGAGGTGCAAGGTGAACTCGTCGCCCCCGCGGCGCTTGCGCAGCTCAAGGGTTCCGTCGACGAATCGGTGCACGGGGTCGCCCGCGAGGGCCCCAATGCCTACCCCGTCTTTGCTGCGGAATGCGCGAATGTTGGCGCGCCACTCGAGGTCCACCTCGTCAATAAGTAGCGCTTGACGGAATTCTTTGGGCAATCGTTCGTTCAGACCGGATTCGTAGTAGCGCTTAAGGTCCTTGGCGTCGAGGTTGCGGCGCAGGGCCTCGGCGAGCACGTCGTTGGCGGGGTCTGAAGGTCCTCCGCTCGAGGCAGAGAGGGCCGTTTTAAGCGGTTTAGTCAGCTCATCGGGAACCAAGAAGTCCAGCGTCAGCGCCACCTTGGCGTTCATGCGCCCGCTGCGCAGACGGTGCTCGATTTGGCCGTAGGCGGCCATTTGGACGCGGCCCATCTTGGTTCCGAGCGACATTTGACCGTAGCCCGTGACCGTACAGTTTTGGGTATTGAGCTCAAGCCAGTTGTCGGGCGCCTCAGGGTCTGCCACACGGCGCAAGGTGCTCACGATGTACGACTTGCTGCCCTCGTCGTAGTACAGGACTCCGCGGGTGCTAAAGAGCTCGACGGCCACGTTGGGGTTGTTGCGGCGCACAAACGCAGTGTAGGGCGTTGTGGAATCCTGCATGAGGTAGATTCCGTTGTACACCTTGTGCGAAGGGCGGGCGGTGTCGGGGTCC
>JBDLUG010000070.1:0-8258 GCA_039805405.1 Bacteroidota bacterium | reverse complement strand
GCTCGTCGGCCGACGAAAGCTGCTTGGACAGCGACGAGCCAAAGGGCTCGAGCGCCGGCAGAATGATGCGCCCCGTCGAAGTCAATACAGTTAAGCCCTCCACGAAGTCAAAAAGTCCGTCGGGAAATGGGTCGCCGTTGCTGTTCACCTTGTCGGTCTGAAGGACCTGAACGAGGAGCTGGTCCTTGACACTTGACTTGGGCAAAAATGGAATCGGCAGTCCCGTCTCGTCGTTGACATAGAGCAGTTCGAGTCGAAAATCCTCGGGGCTAAGCTGGAACGCATTAAGGTTGTATACGTTCTTCATCATGAGGTCCCAGGCCGGGCTGCGCACGTTGAGGATTTGGTGCTTCAGCAACTTAAGAATGAGCGACTTTGGAGCGACGATTCCGTCGTTTGAAAACTCACCTACCTGATAGGTTCGGCCGTTGACGGTGTACTGATAGGCTACCGCGACCACCTCATCTTGATTGAGGGCGGTGTTGAGCGACAGGTATCCGAGCTGGGGATGAAAGCTGTACTCATTGGGCTGCAGCATTCGAGCATTGGTGAGCTGTGCGTACTCGATGTTGCCGTCGTAGCCGCTCGCATCAAGAATGGATCCTGCCGACGCAGCATCGCGAATTGAGGCATAGCGCTGAAGCATTTCTTGCGGATCCAGTCGGTTGACGCGGTTGCTGGGCCACGGGTCTGCGCTGGGTCCAGGAAAAATCGCTTCACCCGACAGACTGCGGGCGGAACTTCGGTAGGCGCCCCCCTCCCCTTCGCCTAGATCCAAGAACGCGATAAGGTTGCGGACTTCAGTTGGGGTATTGCGGCGGTTGGTCACCCACACCTCGACTCGGGTGATTTGTACGGGGGATTGGATGATGGGACGGGTTCCGACCCACTGCTCGTAGCGGTCGCGAAAGAACTGCGACAAAAAGAAGTGGCGGTTGGCCTCATAGGCGTCTCCCTGAATCAGAAACTCTTGCGTCGAGGCTCCGCCCTGAATATTCATGCTTTGACTCTGCGAGCGCTGCTCAGCAAGCACCGTGGTCACCGTGGTCTTGCCAAACTGCATCTGGGTTTTGAGGCCAAAAAGGCTCTGAACGCCGGTGATCAGGCTTCCGTTGGTCGGCAAGCTGACGTCGCCCATCTCGAAGCCCTTGAGGATGTCATCCTCTTGACCCTTAAAGTCGAGCTTGATTTTGTTCTCAAACGCAAAGGTGGCCTCTGTATCAAAATTAAAGTTCAGGTTGAGCCGGTCGCCGAGCTTTCCGGCGGCGCTGATCTGCATCTTTTGGTCGAAATCAAACGCCATGGTACGGCGGTTGCGTTCTGGAACTATGGGGTTCTTGATGTGCTGGTACCGCAGGCCAAACCGAATTTCGGCACTTCCTGTGGGTTGGATTTCAAGTTGGTCTGAACCAAAAATATCCCTCAGAACGGGATTTGTGATGTTCATGTCGGGCACGATACTCGAGCCGTCGCGGTCAGAAGTACTCGTGCCTTGAGCCCAGCGCTGCTGCCAGTATTCGGATTCCAACTGACTGAACTTGAACTTTTGGTAGTCCGCCGCACTGAGGTAGCGCGGAGCGCCGACGGGAACCCCTGCCACCGTGCGCTGAAGAATGTAGAACCCGGTCACCGGGTCGTAGGTCACCTCGGTCTTCCAGTTTGGCGGAGTCGGAAGGCCCGGCATCGGCCAACCCGTACTCGTAGTGTCTTGTGCTCCAAGGCGCAGAACTGCCAGCAAGCCTAGCCCAACCAGTACCCCACGAATGTTCATCAGAGTCGAGCTAAGGCGCGTTTGATCAAATCTTCAACATTGGCATCTGCAGCCTCTGCCGCCAATGCGGACAGCGCTTTTTCAACTGCGGGACGCGCAAATCCAAGCACGAGCAGTGCCTCCAAGGCCTCGTGGCGGGCCGAAGGGCCTCCTGCAGAAAGAGGACTCGATGCGCCCAGTTTGACAGCCTTGTCGCGAACGTCTACGACGATGCGCTGCGCCGTCTTGGCGCCAATGCCCTTGATGCGCTGGAGGCTTCCGGAATCCCCATTCGCCACGACGCTCAGCGCCTCTTCGGGGCGAAGCGTGGACAAAATGACACGGGCAGTACTGGCTCCGACGCCCGAAACCGAATTGAGCATGAGAAAGACCTCGCGCTCGAGTTCAGAAGCAAAACCAAACAGCAGCTGCGCGTCTTCACGGTACACCGGATGCAGTAGGAGCTTGACCTCTCCGCCATCAGGCAGCTGGCCAAACGTCGTCAACGAAATATGGATGAGGTATCCCAACCCGCCGCATTCCACCACAACATGTGTGGGGGTTTTCTCAATGAGAGTTCCGCGTAGGTGGTGAAGCATACCCCTATTAACGCCGTTATGGGCGAATTCGTATGCTTAGTTGACCGTAACCTTAACGGTGCGGTTACTATTGGCACCTACCACACGAGCGAGCCACAGTCCGCGCTGGTTGGGAACCGCTACCGAGCCGTCAGAAGCGACTGGCGACGTCAGGGCGACGCGACCGAGTGCATCCACCCATTCGACGCGCACGGCATCTGAAGGAAGGCCAAACATCCGCGCTCCGCTTCGCGCAGGCGACGGGTAGAGCTGCATCGCAGCGACCTCAGCTTCGGGTGAAGCCACGTATCGGTTAAAGGCATAAACGACCTGAACCTGAAGGGAATCGTTGGCATCGGCAGCATTGATAAAGCTGTACCAAATGGTGTCTTGGCCGTTGGCTGACGTGTCGCGAACGTAGGCGTAGCCGCTGAAGTCGTTCGCAGTACTGCCGGCGCCGATCGTGACTGTACCCTGGCTCTGGTTGGCCCACACGGGGTAGCACAAGTCCCAGCAGAAGTAGTTGGAATCGACCAATCCCGTGGATCCGACCTTGCGGCGAACCACGATGTAGTCCTTACTGGCGTTTGAAGTGTTGGTAACCGACACGTGGGCCGTCGCCTGGATGCCGTTGTGGCTGTTGATGTAGGCAATGCTATCCATAGACGCGATGGTCAAGCTTTGCGCTCCGGCGGCGGTTGCGGCCAGAAGGGCGCACAGAAGTACTACTTTTTGCATAGGTCAAAGGTACTTCGCTACAGACTTCGCAACAATGCTGCCGAGCGCGTTCATTTTTTGCGTAGTTTTCGGCCGCTTAACCCTTTTATTAAAGCCCTTTCAAATGAAGCACCTTACGCTGACGGCACTTGCCGGACTTCTTAGCCTTAGTGCCTTTGGCCAAAACCGCATGGTCTTGGTAGAGCACTTCACTCAGGCTTCGTGCGGACCTTGCGCCACGCAAAACCCCGCACTTAAAACACTCCTAGATGCCAATCCAACCAAAGTGGTGGCACTGAAGTACCAAGTTAGCTGGCCCGGCTACGACCCCATGTACCTTCAGAATCCGACTGAAGTAGACGCCCGTGTGCAGTACTACGGTGTGACAGGTGTACCGAATTCTGTGATGGACGGTAGCGGTCCTGGTTCTCCAGGCACGATCGTAACTCAAGCGACGATTGACAACCGCTACAACACAGCAGCCCCATTGAACATCACGGCTAGCCATCAGTGGACTCCAGGTTACGACTCAATTCAAATCGGCGTGTTTATCGCGAATGCGGGATCAACGACCGTCACCTCAGGTGCTGCGGGTTCGTTGAAACTTCACGTTGCCATTGTAGAAGAAGAGATCAACTACCCTTCGGCCCCGGGCTCAAATGGCGAAACCAGCTTCTACCAAGTGATGCGCAAAATGGTTCCAAACCAGAGCGGAACCACCTTGGCCGACTCGTGGACTGGCGGACAAACCCAAATGCTGAGCTTCAAAGTTGCAGCCCCTGCCTACTTGTCCAATTTGAATGAAGTCTCTATTGTAGCCTTCATTCAAGACAACCAAGGCAAGGCTGTACTGAATGCTGCTAAAACCACTCCACAGGTAATTTCTGGTCTTCCAGACCTTGGGGTAACTGGCTTCACTGCCGCTACCGCGGGCCTCTGCAACGGAACCACAACGCCAACCATGACGATCAAGAACGAGGGCAGCCTCGCGATTACGTCTGCAGTGGTGGGCTACAGCATTAACGGCGGCACCCCAGTGACTCAAAACTGGACTGGTAACCTCGCCGCAGGTGCTACGGCAAGCGTAAGCTTCCCGCAAGTGACGCTTCCTGCTGGTGCCAATTCAATCGTAGGTACGGTATCTGCTCCGAACGGAACAGGCGACTACAACGGAATGAACAACATGTCGGCTCCTGTGATGGCTGCGGTGTTGAACAACACGCCAACTCCTGCACCGTACATGCAAGACATGGAATCTGCGGCATTCAACGAAATCCCATCAGACTTCATCATGACGTACAATACGTCTGAAGCTCCGCTCGTGACAGTTGTTTCGAAGGCAAACGTGAACGGCTTGACCTGGGAGTTGGGTGGCTACGGCCAATCTACCAAGTCACTGATGGTGGACTTCTTCACCATGACTGCGGGCGACCAAGCGAGCTTGATCACACCAAAAGTGGGCGGAATCACTGCCAACCACAAGTTGCGCTTTCAGCACGCTTATGCCTCATACGCTGGTGAAGCCGACGGTTTGAAGGTATTTGTATCCACAAACTGTGGCGCCTCTTGGACCAGCATCTTTGACAAGGCCGGAACTGCGCTTGCTACAGCACCAAATTCTTCAAACCGCTTCTTCCCACAGCCCACGCAGTGGTACCCGAACGAAATCAGCTTGGCTTCGTACGCGGGTCAGGAGGTTCTTTTCAAGTTTGAGTGCAACTCAGCCTACGGAAACAACCTGTGGTTGGACAACATTCACGTTGGAACCAACGCGATGGGCGGTGAAGAGCTTGAGCTTGGACGCGCGCACCTCTACCCTAACCCCGCTCGCGATGCCGTCAAGGTTCTCGTAGCGGCTGCAGAGGCTGGTGATGCGAGTGTTGAAGTATTCAACCTGAACGGACAACTCGTGCTTTCAGCCTCTGAGGCCGTTGCCGCGGGAACGAACGAACTGAACCTAAACGTTGCTGGCCTTGCCAACGGCATCTACACCGTAAAAGTTGCCATGAGCGACCGTGTAGAGACCCTGCGCTTTACGGTACAGCACTAAGCGAGTAGCTCAATTGATTGAAGCGCCCTGGCCGTTTGGCCGGGGCGCTTTTTTTGTGGGCCCTTCGGACTTGGCCAAGCCCCGCGGCCTGGCGTACCTTGAGCACATGAAAACCTTGCTCACCGCCCTAATGGTGGCTTCGGCCACTCTGATTTCTGCGCAGTCCCTTCCGAACGTATCGGTGCTCAAGCTCGACGGAAGCAAAACCGAGCTCAATAGCCTTCGCGAAGAGGGTAAACCCATGATTGTCAGCTTTTGGGCGACGTGGTGCAAACCCTGCATCAACGAACTGAACGCAATGGCTGAACTCTACGACGACCTGCACGAAGAGACGGGTGTAACGTTGGTTGCGGTGAGCATCGACGATTCACGCACAAGCCCCAAGGTTGGACCCTTTGTCGCCGGTCAGGGTTGGGACTACACGGTCGTCCTCGATCCGAACAGCGACCTTCGCCGCGCGATGGGCGTCAACAATGTTCCCCACACCTTCTTACTCAATGGAGCCGGCGAAGTCGTGTGGCAGGCCAACAAATACGTTCCGGGCGAAGAAGAAGTGCTCGTAGCTGAAGTTCGCAAGCTCAAGTAAGCCATGCGCCGAATTGCAGTAATTGTGGCGCTGGCGACCGCAGGTTCCGCCGCAGCGCAAATGGGGCAGACTGATGCCTTGGGCGGAACCCTTCGTGCCGTCGTTCAAATGGACGCACAGTTGTACGTGCGCGACTCTGTACTCGATCCCGCTGGCGACTACTACCCCGACGAACGCGCGCTAGGTCAAGGCTGGGCCCTGTTTACCTACGAGCGCGGCAACCTTCGCATGGGCTTGCGCTACGAGAACTACCAAAATGCCATTCTCGGGTTCCCGACCGGATACCGCGGAGAGGGAATCACCTACCGCTACGCCCAATGGCAGCAGGGCAAGTTTGACATTACCGTGGGCAACTTTTTTGAGCAATTTGGTCAAGGACTGGTCTTTCGCGCCTACGAAGAGCGCGGCCTCGGTCTTGACAACGCCATGGATGGGAGCCGAATTATTGCCCGCCTTCCGAAGGGACTTACGCTCAAAGGTGTGATCGGTCGCCAGCGCGTCTACTTTGCGAACAGCGACGGAATTCTGCGCGGAACCGATGCGGAATGGGCACTGCGCGAAGCAGTTCCGGCCTTGGATAAGATGGGGCTTGGCGTTACGCTTGGGGCCAGCTTTGTCTCGAAATTCCAGCGGGGATTTGACCCCTTGCTGAACCTGCCTGCCAATGTGGGGTCGTGGGCGTACCGCCTCGGTGCCAACTACCGCGGAATTGATCTCAAGGCAGAATACGCCTACAAAATCAATGACCCCAACTTTGACAACGGCTACATCTATAAGCCAGGCGAAGCCTTCGTCGCCACGGCCACCTACAGCCGCAAGGGCTTGGGCGTCCTTGGGACCATCAAGCGAATTGACAACTTCAGCTTTCGTTCCGACCGCAACGCGCAGCAGTTTGACGCGTTGGTCAACTTTATTCCGCCCACCGGCAACCTGCACACTTACGCGCTGCCCGCCCTTTACCCCTATGCGACCCAAATCAATGGGGAGATGGGCTACCAGTTCGACGTCAACTACCTGATTCCGAAAAAGACCAAGCTCGGAGGCAAGTACGGCACCAAACTGGCCCTGAGCGTTGCCGCCTCGCAGAGCATTGACCGCCGCCCCCTCGAAGACGGAAGCTTCGGCGACAAAGGCACGCAGGGCTACCTCAGCGACGTCCTAACGTGGGGTGAGATTCCCTACTTCCGCGACGTGAACTTTGGAATCAGCCGCAAGTTCAGCTCGAAGTACAAATCCCAGCTGACCGCCTACCGCTTCGTGTACAACAAGTCGGTGCTTGCCGACGGGGTAAACGATTATGCCATTCTCAGCGCGCCCGACAGCGACAGCGTCTTGGTGGTTCCTGCCGTCGTTTGGGAACAGCAGTTCTCGCTACCGCGCCACCAAACCCTGCGCACTGAGTTTCAGTGGTCGGGCGGCGAAGGATTCCGCGGCGGATTGGCCATGGCCTTGGCCGAATGGACCGTTTCAGAGCATTGGGTACTCGCGGTTCAAAACATTTACAACTACGGTCACCCTTCAGAATCGCGCCGCATTCACTATCCCCTGGTTTCGGTGGTCCACTTTGACGGTCCGACGCGGGTACAGCTGGGCTACGGCCGCCAGCAGCAGGGTATTTTCTGTGTGGGCGGAGTGTGCCGCGTGGTTCCGCCGTCCAACGGCCTCAGTTTATCGCTAACGACTCAATTCTAATGCGGAACCTTATTCTCGCCGCTCTAGCGCTCGCAGCCGTCGCTTCGTGCGACTATATTGACGAACCCTTTCGCAACCCCAACGGCGGCGGATCCACCGAGGCCAACGGGGATACCGTGCTTCAAACCGAACGCGCCGTGCTTGTGGAAGACTTTACCGGCCATCAGTGCAAGAACTGCCCGAAGGCCTCTAAAGTGCTCAAGCAATTGGACAGCCTCTACGGTTCAGCTAAGGTGATCGGACTCGCCATTCACGCCGGGCCAGCCAACTTTACGGCCGTTTCGGCGGACTACCCCACCGACTTCACCACCGAGGACGGCGACGACCTCGCCAGCTTTTTTACCGTGTGGGGTATGCCGCTCGGAATGGTGAACCGACTCGACTATCCCACAAACGCCCACCTCAAAACCTACAGCTCGTGGACGGCCTTGGCGGCCACAGAACTGTCGCTGGCTCCTGAAGTCTTGTTCAACGCCTACAGCGGATTTGACAGTGTTTCTCGCGTCGGAACCCTTCGAGTCGAACTCCGTGCACAGGCCCCGCAGTCCAATGCGGTTGGACTTGCCGTCTACCTCAAGGAATCCGGAATCGTGTCTCCGCAGTTAATGCCCGACCAAACCCGGGACGCGAACTACGCACACTACAACGTATTTCGCAGTGCACCCTGGGGCCCATTTGGTCAAGAAGTTTGGGCAGCAGGAACCACCACGGCCCAAAGTACCGCGAGCTACGATGTTTCATCAACCATTGATGCCAGTTGGAATCCCCAGCACATGCATTGGGTCGCATTCGCATACGACCGCAGTACCTACAGGGTGCTGCAGGCCGTGCAGATCGACGTCAAGTAAGGGATTCGTCCTTGGGCCCAAATGCGGCCGCTACGTT
>JBDLUG010000069.1:0-8330 GCA_039805405.1 Bacteroidota bacterium | reverse complement strand
CCGGAATTCCCATTCCCGAAGGCGCCACCGCCATTCACGGAATCAGCAACGAGGACATCGCAGATGCCCCTGCTTTTCAGCAGATCCTGCCTGAACTACTACCACTGCTTCAGGGTAGTGACCTCGCCGGGTACAACAGCAACAAGTTCGACATTCCGATGCTGGCCGAAGAACTCCTCAGGGCCGGAAGCGACTTTGACCTAAGCCAGTGCCGAAGTGTAGATGTGCAGAACATCTTTCACAAAAAAGAGCAGCGCACCCTCAGCGCTGCGTACGCTTTTTACTGCCAGGCCGACCTCAAGAACGCGCACACCGCTGAGGCCGACGTGCGCGCCACCTACGAGGTGCTCAAGGCACAGCTCGAGCGCTACCCAGACCTTCCCCAAGAAGTTCCGGCACTGAGTGACTTCAGCACCATGCATCGTGCCGCCGACTTTGCCGGATTCATCACGTTTGATGCTGAAGGCCACGAGCAATTCAGCTTTGGCAAGTACAAAGGCCAGCGCGTGAGCCATGTCCTACTCAAGGACCCCGGCTACTACTCATGGTTGCAAAACGCTGATTTCCCATTGTTTACAAAAAAAATACTCACGGCCATTCGGCTCCGCCAGCGATGAAAATTATCTGTGTCGGACGCAACTACCGGGCACACGCCGAAGAACTCGGCAATGCTGTTCCCGAAGTGCCCGTCATTTTTTGCAAGCCGGATTCCGCGCTCTTGCCTCCGCGCAACCCGTTTGTGATTCCGCCCTGGACCCAGGATGTGCACCACGAAATTGAATGGGTCGTACGCATCAGCAAAGTCGGCAAGTACATCGAGCCGCGCTTTGCCTACAGCTATATTGAAGCAATGACGGTTGGATTGGACTTTACTGCGCGGGACCTACAATCTGAACTCAAGTCCAAGGGACTCCCCTGGGAACGCGCCAAAGGATTTGACGGAAGCGCTGTGCTCGGAACATGGTCAGATTTACCCAAAACACCACAGCCCCACCACATTCGCCTCGAAAAAAATGGTGCCACGGTGCAAGAGGGAAGCACCGCCGATTTTTTGACTCCGATTGAAGACCTCATTGCCTTTGTGAGCCAGTACTTCACACTGAAAAAAGGGGATATCATCTTCACAGGAACCCCCGCCGGCGTCGGCCCCGTTGCCTCAGGAGACCGCCTTGAAGGCTTTTTAAATGGTGAATCGCGGCTGCGAGTGAACATTCGCTAGGCCGTAGCGTCAGCGACTTCTCGTATATTTGAGGTTCTAGGTTTATACCTAACCCAGAACGAACGCCTGCTATGACGCACCTACTACGCCGCCTTGGGCTTGCAGCCATCGCCTTTACTGCACTGAATTCCAGTGCAAAAGCGCAAGTCACTACCGTCTTTTATGAGGACTTCGACAGTCCTCCACTCAATGTTACGACCAGCCACACCCAACCAGGAATCATCCAGTATTGGAACGATACCAACGCGTTGAGCGTGAGTGGGGCCAAGAGTTACCACGCCAATGTCCTGCCGCAGGATACAATTTTCTTCCAAACCCAGGCCTTTTCAACGGTAGGCAACTCCTTTGTACGCCTTTCGTTTGACCATATTGGTAAGATTCACTTCGGTCAGCGTGGCTACATCCGTGTTTCGACCAACAACGGAGCCACATGGACCACACTCAATGCAAGCCACTACCGTGGACCAAGTGCAAGTTTTGGCACACTCGGCTACATCAATGAAGTGATGTATGCCAACTCTGCGGCTCCCAACTACTGGGGTGGTGCGACCACCATCGGCCAAGGAACCGCTCCCACGAACAATTGGTGGGTCAATGAAGTATTTGACATCTCGAGCATTGCGGGTAGCGGTCCGAGCGGAACAGGTACCGGATTCAGTCAAGTTCTCGTCAAATTCGCGCTCCAGTACCGAGTCCCAAGCGGCGGAGCCACTACAGCTGGATGGTTTGTTGACAACCTCAAAGTTGAGGCAGCTCCCTGCGAACTGATTCCACCCAAAATTAAATGGAACCTCAATCCGCGCCGCGAACCCATTGGTGCGCGCTACCAAGCTACCGAACAAGTCCGCTTGCGCGCTACCGATAAAGTGCTTCCTAAGTCAGGTATGGATTCAGTGGTGCTTCACTACCAAATGAACGGCGGAACCTGGAATATGGTCAACATGACCGCCGTCAATGCCTCGTCATGCCCGGACTCCTCAGAGTACTTCTATGACTTTACTAATCTGGTTGTAGGTGACACGATCAACTGGTGGGTACAAGCTTTTGACTGCGCGTGCGACGAGAACTCGACTCGTTCGCCGTCAACTGCGGCGGCAGTATCGTTCAATACTTTTTGGCGCGACCCGTCGCCCCCCGCGGTGTGCGGGCCCTCGCTACCGAACAGCTTCCCGTTTGTAGCTACAACGTTTCCGTACGTCGAGGACTTCGAAGCCTTCTATTGGATGGCCGGAACCGGCGCAGGCACCAGCGGAACCACGCACCGAGGCGTATTCCCATTGGGCAATCCCCCAGCAGGCCGCAACTATGAAGTTTCGCCGAATCCACTTTCGTCCGGATTCGCATGGTCTGTTCGGACCGGCCAAACAGGAACGTTTGGCACAGGTCCTGACGGTGACCACACCACGGGCAGCGGTAAGTACCTCTACACCGAAGCTTCGCAGGGCAGCCCTGGCAATACCACCCTCTTCATTACCCCTTGTCTGAAGTTGGACAACCTCTCACATGCTGCAGCTGAATTCTACTACCACAAGTTTGGTGCGCACATGGGCAACCTTCGAGTGGATATTGACACGGGTTTGGGTTTCTTAAATAACCTTGGCGTAATCGGCGTCAACACCATTCCAGGCGCAACCCATCGGGGCCTTTCTGACACTTGGGACAAGGCCTTCATCAATCTTGACCCCTACCTCGGCAAGTACGTCCGCCTTCGATTTGTCGGAACCAAGAATAATTCCGCAGCGAATGATCGCGGAGACATGGCCATTGACGATATTAAAATCTTCCAGCCATTTACCCGCGATATCAATTTACTTGAGTCATTTAAACCACAGAACGGATTCTGTACCTACACCAATGTGGAGGATGTACGTATCCGTTTCAGGACTGAGGGTTGGCAAGCATTGACCGAGATCCCCCTTGCGTTCTCAGTAAAGAATCTTTCTACAGGTGCTACCACCATTCTTCGCGATACCGTGGTGGGCAACTTTGCGATGGCTGACACCATGACCTACACCTTCACCCCGAAGGCCAATTTGAGTGCGTTCACCAACTTTGAAATCTACATTTGGTCTGAACTGAGCGGTGATGCAAAAAGCAGCAACGACAGCCTCGGTCCTATTGCAATTGAACACATTCAACCCATCAGTACGTTCCCGTACTTCCTGAACTTTGATGGACCAGGTTGGACTCCCGGTAATGGAACCACGGCAAACCCTGGTACGTTCGCGGCATCTGGTTGGTTTGCCCAACCCGCATCCAACAGTGGAGAGTTCGCCTTTATGGTGGGCCGTGACCTAACCCCGACCGGAGCTACGGGCCCTCGTTGGTCCAAAGATCGCAGAGGCAACTACCTCTACACCGAAGGCAACTTTGGATCAAACAGTCCATTTGCGCTCTTTCAGCAAGAAGGTTGCGTAGACCTTAGTGGCATGACCAGCCCCGTACTTTCATTCTGGCACTACATGTACGGAGCCGACATCGCTTCACTCGGAGTACAAGTGGTTCCTTCAGGTAGCAACACGTGGACGACTATTCCTGCTTCGATCATTACGGGCCAGCAGCAAACCTCTGAAACAGGAGACTGGACCTTTAGACTGGTGGACCTATCAGCGTACGCAGGTCAAACCATCAAAATGCGTTTGGTTGCAGGAAAAACAGGCGCTGGGCAGGCCGCGGATATCGCGATCGACGACCTACTGATCTACGAGCACCCCAACAACGACGTTGGTGTTACGGCAATTACGTCACCACCAAATACCGTCTTTTTGACCACGCCTCAAAACCTGGTACTCAAAGTGCGCAACTACGGCAAGCAGGCAAAAACCAATGTTCCGGTAACTGTAGTGGTCCGGGACCTCTGCACTGCAGCGAATACCAATACCTACACATACACGGTTCCGAGTATTGCTGCGGGTGCTGAAGCGACACTCACGGTTACCACTCCGGTAGTGTACTGGGAAGGGGATCTTGAGATCAAGGCCTACACCACCCTAGCTGGTGACGCCTTCACACGCAACGATACCGCTTCACGAATCACCACTGGCAATACCTCTATTGGGATTCCTTTTGGACCTGTGACGTTTGACAACTGCGTGGGCAACGAGTTCGCCTTCTTTGTTCAAGGCGGAACCGGCACCCTCCAAATGTGGGAGATGGGCCAACCAGGAAAGGGATTCAACGCAAGTTCTGGAAGCAATGTCTGGATGACCGGACTCACCCAGAACTACCAAGGTGTAGGCAATGAGTACCTCCGCATGCCTCCATTGACCAACTTTGACACCGTCATGGGTGCAGAGATTCGATTCAAGCACCGCTTTGCCTTTGGTGGTACCGACGGAGCAAACATTGAATTCCTAAACAACGGAACTTGGAATGTCCTGGGCAACGCTACCGCAACCATTGGACAAAACTGGTACGGTTCGAGCTACGGTTCATCGGGTGTCGCTACCCTGAACAATCAACCGGGTTGGACCGGCAGCACGGGTGGAAACTGGATCACCTCTACCCTTCCTCTTGCGATGTGGAACTTCAACAGCAACCCGCTAAACCTGCGATTCCGAATGGGTACGGCAGTAGGATCATCAGGAGCCGGCTGGGCGATTGACGATGTCGAGATCTATGTTCCGCCCCAGAACTCAATGGCGCCAATCGACATCGACACCAAAGAGTACTTGATCGTTCCCGACGACACTTCTACCCTCAAAGTCTACCTCGAAAACACCGGAGCTAAGCCCGTAGATACCCTTCAGGTGCGCTACAGTGTCAACAATGGCCCATGGTCTAACTACGAGACCGTAGTCTACAACCCACCGATGCCCCGCGGAGGACGCCGTTGGTTCGAATTCAACCAGGGATGGCTGAACAACGGAGCCGGTTCGTACAGCATTTGTGTAGAGACGCACCGTCCGAACAACAAGCAGGACAACTTGACCGCAGACGACCAGTACTGTAAGACGTTTGTGGTGTCAGACAAGATCACCATCGATGCAACCGGGTACTGCAACGACTTTGAAGACCCGAACAAGGCAGCATGGTTGCCCCTGCACTCCACTATCAAGACCGCAGCGCACGACTGGGAATTCGGAACGCCTGGCCAGAGCATCATTAGCAGTGCTGCAAGCGGTACCAAGGCATGGATGACCAAGCTTACCGGCAACTACTCGCCTATGGGCCGCAGCTCGCTTCACACGCCCTTCTTTGTACTTGACAGCAATGTGACGTACACGATGAAGTTTGACCACAACATGTTCTCTGAACAGTACCACGACGGCGGCAGCATCGACTGGTCGTACAACGGAGGCATCAACTGGTACACCCTCGGCAACGTGTTCCCGTCGGGCAAGTGGTACAACACAGTGCACGTGACCTCACTCGACAACGTTCGTCCGGGGTGGTCGGGCACTACCAACGGTTGGGCGAACTCAAGCATCAACTTCACTGCTGAGAATCCAGGTACCTTGATCTTCAGATTCCGATTCGGAACCGACTTCACCCTCGTCAACGAAGGTTGGGCGGTCGATAACTTCTGCCTCGAGCAGGCTCCACTTGGCGCGACGATTGACATCATCGGAATCGGCACACCTGAAGCGACCCTCACCGACGCATTCTTGAGCGGAATCAGCCCTAACCCTTCTCAGGGCGGCCCCGTGGGTATGGACTTCCAGTCCAACGAAGGCGGAAGCGTTCGATTGACGGTATACAACATGCTCGGCCAGCCTGTGCTTGCACAAGACTTTGATCACCAAGGCGGCCTTGTGCGCCTTGAGTGGGAAACCGCCCAGCTCGCCGCCGGCATGTACAATGCCGTGGTCGAGTGGCAAGGTCAGAGCTACACCCGCCGCTTTGTCCGCTAGGATCTAGCGCCTGCGGGCAGATTTGAGCCAAAAAGGCAGTGTTTCGATTGAAATACTGCCTTTTTGTCGTTTTAGCCCCTTGGGCATGCGGATTGAGCCATTGAACCCGTATGGACAACCTTACCGTAAAAACCCAAACCGCCCTTCAGGCCGCGCAGCAGCGCGCAACTGAACTGGGCCACCAGGCGATCGATTCCGCGCACCTCTTTTTGGGGGCCGTCGAATCCGACCGTTCCTTTATTGAAGACCTTCTGCGCCGGGCGGGACTCGCTCCCGAGACCTTGGTGCGCACCGCCGAAGCCCTCCTCGCCCAGCAAGGTCGCGTCGACGGCGGAGAGCGCTACCTCAGCCGACCCGCACAGAATGCCCTTGCCCAAGCGGCATCAGCGGCTAAAAAATTTGGTGACGACTACGTGAGCCTTGAATTCCTCATCTTGGGAATCGGAACCGCGAGCGATGCCATGGGCCAAGCATTGCGGGATGCAGGGTTCCGCGAAAAAGAATTTAGCGCCGTCATTGCCCAGCTGCGTCAGGGAAAAAAAGCCCAGTCCGCATCTGCCGAAGGCAGCTACCAAGCACTAAAAAAGTACGCGATTGACCTGAACGAGCGCGCCGAAAGCGGCAAGTTGGACCCCGTGATTGGGCGCGACGACGAAATTCGCAGGGTGCTTCAAATCCTATCCCGTCGCACAAAAAACAATCCCGTGCTCGTGGGTGAGCCCGGCGTCGGAAAAACAGCCATTGCCGAAGGCCTCGCCCACCGCATTGTTCGGGGCGACGTTCCCGAAAACCTTCAAGGCAAACGGATCTTTTCGCTCGACATGGGGTCGCTCATTGCCGGAGCCAAGTACAAGGGCGAATTCGAAGAGCGACTTAAGTCCGTGATTCAAGAGGTGACGGCCGCCGAGGGTGACCTCATTCTCTTCATCGACGAAATCCACACCTTGGTCGGAGCCGGCGGCGGCGAAGGCGCCATGGATGCGGCCAACATCTTAAAGCCCGCCCTTGCCCGCGGCGAGCTTCGCTGTGTGGGGGCAACCACCTTAAACGAGTTTCAGAAGTACTTTGAAAAAGACAAAGCGCTTGAACGCCGTTTTCAGAAAGTTTTGGTTGAAGAGCCCGACACCGAGTCGTCCATCGCCATTTTGCGCGGAATCAAAGAGAAGTACGAAAGCCACCACAAAGTCCGCATCAAGGACGAAGCGGTGGTGCAGTCGGTCCTCTTGAGCCAGCGCTACATATCTGATCGGTTTTTACCCGACAAGGCTATTGACTTGATGGATGAGGCGGCCTCTAAACTTCGGCTCGAAATCAATTCTAAGCCCGAAGAGCTCGACGATTTGGACCGCAAGATCATTCAGCTCGAAATCGAACGAGAGGCCATCCAACGCGAGGACGACCCCAAGCGCCTTAACCTCCTCAAGCAGGAACTCGCCGCGCTCAACGAGAAGCGAACGGCCTTGGGTGCCCAATGGTCCGCTGAAAAAGAGGCCGTGGAACGCATCCAACGCGCAAAAGAGGACGTTGAAGGCCTCAAACTCGAAGCCGAACAGGCAGAGCGCAATGGAGACTACGCCAAAGTAGCTGAAATCCGCTACGGCAAACTTGCGGCGGCTGAACAGTCCATTACCGACGGCCTGACGGCCCTGGACGGGCTTCGCACCGACCGACGCGCGATGGTTCAAGAAGAAGTGGGCGCTGAAGACATTGCTGAAGTTGTGTCGCGCTGGACCGGAATCCCCGTGAGCAAGATGCTCGAAAGCGAGCGAAGCAAACTCCTTCGCCTCGAAGACGAACTCCACCAGCGGGTGGTCGGTCAAAACGAAGCGATTGAAGCTGTCTCGGACGCCCTGCGCCGCGCCCGTGCGGGCTTGGGCGACCCCAAGCGCCCTATCGGATCGTTTTTGTTCCTGGGCCCTACTGGAGTCGGAAAAACCGAACTAGCACGGGCCCTGGCCGAATTTCTCTTTGACGACGACCAAGCAATGGTTCGCATTGATATGAGCGAATACCAAGAGCGCCATAGTGTGTCGCGGCTCGTGGGAGCGCCTCCGGGATACGTGGGCTACGAAGAGGGCGGGCAACTCACCGAAGCCGTGCGCCGTCGCCCCTATGCGGTCGTGCTCCTCGACGAGATCGAAAAGGCCCACCCTGAAGTCTTTAATGTCTTGCTTCAGGTACTCGACGACGGACGGCTCACCGACGGCAAGGGTCGCACGGTCAACTTCACCCACAGTGTAGTGGTCATGACCAGCAAC
>JBDLUG010000068.1:0-8367 GCA_039805405.1 Bacteroidota bacterium | reverse complement strand
TTTTTGGCCTTCGACCTTGGGCCTTCGGCCCGTTGCTGGTTACTGGTTACTGGTGGCCTTCGGCCTTGGGCCTTCGGCCCGCTGCTGGTTACTGGTTACTGGTTGTGCTGGTTACCGGTGGCTCGTTAGTGGCTTCTCAGTACCTGTGGACGGTTCTGCTGGCCTGTACTCCACGGCATGGGACTAGAGGCTAAAAGCCAGAAACTAGAACGTGAAACAAGAAGCGAGTAGCCAGAGGCTAATAGCCAATAGCCACTTGCCGCGTACTTTTGGCCGCAATGAACTCTTTAAAATCTGATTCGCTCTTTTTGGCGTTTGCTGTGGTGCTTTCGATGCTGTTTGTGTCGGGCTTGGGTGGGGCATCGGTGATGCAGCTCCTTGGGTACGGCGGAATGAATTTGAGTGAGGTGATTCTGCGCGAAGAACTGAATGCGGCGCGGGCTCTTTTGGCGCAGCAAGGATTGGGGTCTCTGGCGATCTTTTTGGTTCCGGCATTGGCGCTGCAGCAGCGTTGGGCTCGGGCCGATGAGCCGGCGACGCCGGCGTTGCCGCGGCACGCGGCGTGGAGTTGGCGCGAGACCGTACTGGCGTGGACGCTGCTTCCGGCCCTGCTGCCCGCATTGGAGTGGGTGTCGGGGTTGTGGTTTCAGGCGCTGCAGGGGCAGGAGTGGGCGGCGTCTGCGCTGGCACAGGCAGAGGATCAGTCGGGTTGGGTCGAGCGCATGCTCTTTTTGCCGCACTGGGGCGACAAACTACTCGGAGTGATGGTGTTTGTCGTGATTGCCGCTGTGGGCGAGGAGCTGTTTTTTCGCGGAGCTCTGCAGCGAATGCTGCGGGTTCGCCTGGCTTCGTGGGTGTCGGTGGTGGTCTCGGCAGCTCTTTTTGCAGGATTTCACTTTGATTTGATTCACGCGCCCTTTTTGGTCGTGGCGGGACTGTCTTTGGCCTGGCTGTACGAGCGAAGCGGTCGGCTGTGGGTTCCGCTGGGGGCGCACGTGCTGCACAACGGAATCACCTACGTGCAGACGCAACTAGAGGGCCCAGGGTCGTATGCGGCCGGCGCAGTGGCCGAATGGAGTTGGTTGGTGCCGGCTGGCCTGGTGGCCGCAACGGCTGTGGTCGTGGCACTCGCGCGCAAATAAGTACCTTTGCACCGTGGTAAAAATCGCGGACATCGAACTTCCGGACTTCCCGTTGCTCCTCGCTCCGATGGAGGACGTGAGCGATCCGCCCTTTCGACTGCTGTGCAAAGAGAACGGGGCCGACCTGATGTACACCGAATTTATTTCGAGTGAAGGCCTGATCCGCGATGCCGTGAAGTCGCGCGCCAA
The DNA here is from genome assembly GCA_039805405.1 of Bacteroidota bacterium. GTDB lineage: Bacteria > Bacteroidota > Bacteroidia > Flavobacteriales > Schleiferiaceae > TMED14. Next base: position 7,036 of record JBDLUG010000068.1, on the reverse strand, counting down.
ACTTGACATTTTTGAATACGAGCGTCCGATTGGGATCCAAATCTTTGGATCCGAACTCGAAAGCATGATTGAGGCGGCGGTCATTTGTGCAGAGGCGAATCCAGACCTCATCGACATTAACTACGGATGCCCGGTCAAGAAGGTGGTGTGCAAGGGCGCGGGGGCGAGCATGCTTCAGGATATTCCGAAGATGGTACGCCTCACTAAAGCCATTGTCGATGCGGTGGATAAGCCGGTGACGGTCAAGACCCGACTGGGGTGGGACGACAGCACCAAAAATGTGGTCGAGGTGGCCGAACGGCTTCAAGACATTGGAATTAAGGCCATTAGCATCCATGGACGCACGCGGAGCCAGATGTACAAAGGCGAAGCCGACTGGACGCTGATTGGCGAGATTAAGAACAACCCGCGCATGAACATTCCGGTGTTTGGCAACGGTGATATTGACAGCCCAGAAAAGGCCCTTGTGATGCGCGACCGCTATGGAGTCGACGGAGTCATGATTGGCCGCGCGACCATTGGTTACCCGTGGATTTTTAAAGAAATCAAGCACTTCATGGCGACGGGTGAGCACTTGGACCCTCCGACCCTGAGCGAGCGCGCCCATGCGGCCCAGCGCCACCTCGAACTGTCGGTTGAATGGAAGGGCGAGAAGCTAGCCATCGCCGAGATGCGCCGCCACTACGGCAACTACTTCAGAAACTTCCCTAATTTCAAGGAATTGCGCCAGACCCTGGTGACGTCAGACTCGCTTGAAATGCTTCTTGAAACGTTTGACGAGATTCGCGGAGACTACGCGCTGCGCAACAGTTTCGTATCAGAACCGGCCTGACGTCCGGCGAGCCACGAGAGGAGGGCGCCGATCAGAACGACGAGCCCAAGCACCGCGAGTGATTGCCCAACCGACCACTGCACGGGGTAGGCCTCAACCACATAACCTTCACCCAGTTTAAGCAGTCCCCATTGGGTTTGGGCGGCTACAACGGCAGCTCCTAGGGTGAATCCAAGAAGGGCTCCGATGAGGGTTAGCCAAATTCCGCTCCAAGTGAATGCTGCACGAATGCGTTCGGCGGGCATTCCGAGGGCGGCGAGCATGGCGCGCTGGCCTTGTTTTTCGAGAATGATGAGGCTGGCTGCGGCATAAAGTCCTAGCGAAGCCAACAGTACGATGAAGCCCAAAATGGCCGTGGTAGCCAGTCCTTCACTGCGAAGGACTTGGAACATGGCCTCTTCGCGCTCTTCAGGGCGCTCTGCGGTCCATCCGGGGGCTGCGGTGGCCAGAGCCGCCCGTAGGTCGCGTGGCGCGCCCTGGGCGGGCCATACGAGTACGTGCGAGTAGTGGCCAGAGTCGGCCAACGGCCTCAGGGCCCGAAGCTCGGTCATCGGCATGATGCCGAATGCGTAGTCGATTTGGGGGTGAACACTGAAGGTTCCGCGCACCAAGGCGATGCTGCGCTGAAAATCCTCAAGGCCGGCCTGGGGCCAAAGAAGTTCCACGGGGTCAGGGCCGCGGCTGAAGTCGGTTAAAAGTTGAATGGAGGCGCCGGTTCCGAGGTAAAGACCGTCGAGCACTGACACGGTATCGCCGTCTCCGCGAATCATCTGGGCTGCCCAGGGACTGAACGTCGAAAAGGCGGAGTCCACACCCCAGAGCTCCACGAGCACCTCGCGTTCCTCGCTGCGCACAAGGGCCTTTTGGCTGACTACTGCGCTCAACCCCGCAACTTCGGGAAGGGCGCGCAGTGCCTCAAGGTCCACCTCTGAGTGAATGCCCTCTGACGGAGAAAGGGTGTAGGGGGCGTGCATGCCCTCGTAGGCGGCGCGCACCATGGATTCAAGCCCATTGAACCCGGCGAGGACGACGAGCATTGCGGCGGTTCCGACGGCCACGCCGCGCGCCGCGCGCCGGGCCACCCACTGGGTGAGCTTGCGGCCGCGAAGCAGGCGCCAGCCCAACTGCGGTCCGCTCGCGCGCACTACTTAATCGGATTTTCTCCGCCCTCGCGCAGGAGGCGGTCGATGTTGGCCTCGTACTCCATCGAGTCGTCGGCGAAGTACTGCAGGTTCGGAATCACGCGCAGCTGGTGGCGTACCCGGCCGGCGAGCTCGTTTTTGATCCGCGGAGCGTGCTCCTCAATGAATTCCATCGCCTTTTGGGTGCGGTCAATCGGGAAGAAGCTGAGGTACACCCGCGCCAAACCGAGGTCTGGAGTTACCCGAATTTTGCTCACGGTGATGAGGGTTCCGGGAAATTCCGCTGCAGCCAGGGCACGAAAGACTTCGGCCATGTCGTGCTGAAGCAGCGAATTAATACGTTTTTGGCGGATGGATTCCATACCTGCAAAAGTACCGCTAAATTTAGGGTGATGCTTCCCTCACCCTATTGGCTCGGAATTGAGCACCTCGGAATCGCCGTGCGCGACCTAGATGCCGCCGAAATGCGCTACACCCAGCTGCTCGGAGTCGGCCCCTACAAACGCGAAGAGGTGCCTTCTGAAGGCGTGATGACGTCGTTTTTTGCCGTGGGGGGCAACAAGATTGAGCTTTTGTCGGCCACCCGACCCGATTCGCCCATCGCGACCTTTCTCGAGAAGCGCGGCGAGGGCCTGCACCACGTCGCCTACGCGGTAGCCGACCTACAGGCCGAACTGGACCGTCTCGATGCGGCGGGCGTCGCCCTGATTCACCGGCACCCCAAGCCCGGGGCCGACGGCAAAATCATCGCGTTTTTGCACCCCAAATCGACGGGCGGCAGCCTGATTGAGCTGTGCCAGGACGTGCAGGGGTGATTTAAATCCATCTATTCGTTTATCACTTTTACATACCCAGGTCCACGACTAGGTTTATAAAAAATCCCCAAGCCACGGTTTCGTGACTTGGGGCCTTGACCCTAGCGCATAGCATTTGCCATAGGCTCTAGGGAATAATGAAACGAAGGTATGGAATTTTTAAATACGGATATTGGGAGCGAGAAGAGAGCTTGGGTACAGAATATGGCAGCACTCCATCGCGTGGAAACTCACAAACTAGTGCTTATTGAGTGGCAGGAAAGCGCCCGTTTATGGAATTCAATCCGAGCCTTTGAGCTCACATTAAGAAATGCTATTGATTTCCATTACCGTGAGCGACTCGGGCAAAATTGGTTAATTGCGTCCATTGAGCGGGACGGGGTATTTAATACGGTTCAATGCCGCTCAACTTTAGAGTTGATTAAGACGGCATCCTCACGTATTAAAAACCCTAGCCATTCGGACTTAGTAGCGTCTTTGACCTTGTCCTTTTGGGTTCGTCTCTTTGAGGTTCATCAATTTGAAGCATGTGGAAGTACGCTTCTTGAGGTTTTTACTGAAGATCGTACTAACCTCTCTGCGAGGCGAAAAGCATATGTTGTTCGACTAAAAAAGATCTTGGGACTGAGGAATCGCATTGCTCATCATGAATGGGTGGTGTACCGAAGTGGAATGCCCAAACTGAAAATCACGAAAGTTTGTCGTGAAATTGATAGGGAGCGGCTCAACCTACTGAAAAAGCATCGTCCGCCAGCCGTAGGCCTCAGCTGACGCAATGTTGGCGGCGTTGTCGTCGACAAACAGCACATCTGAGGGTGAGGTAATGCCCAGCTCGCGGTCTACGGCCGCATAAATAGCCGGGTCGGGCTTGCGTAAACCCATTTCAAACGAGTAAAACACCCGTTCAAAGCAGCGCTCAAATGCGGCATATCCGTGCGGGCCCAGTCGGCGGCGCACCTCATCGATGTGGATTGGGTTGGTGTTGCTCAGCAGAGCCAGCTTGTAGCCCTTGGCTCGAAGTTGGTGCAGCTTGGCGATCGTCCGCGGCGGAACCTCGAGCAGCAGCTCGTTCCACGCTCGGTCGATGCTTGAATCGGCAGCAGCCCACCTCAGTTGGCGGCGAAGTGCGTCGCGAAACCCACCGGAATTCAGGGTACCCGTCTCGACGTCGTGAAAAAAATCGGCGTCGAGGTGCAGATCCGCGGGGGCGCCAAGCGTTTGAAACGCTTCAACGCTTCGCGGCGGGTCAATTTCGATTAAAACGTTTCCGAAATCGAACACGATCCACCCGCCAGGGTGCGACGTGAGCTCAGAGGTTTTGAGGAGGCGCATACCCAAAGGTCGCGCTTAGTTCGCCTCGGCCTTCGTGTATTTTTTGGGTGTGACCCCAAACTTTCGTTTGAATGCCGCGATAAAGTGGCTCGGATTCTGGTATCCGATTTCAAAAGCGACCTCGTTGACACTCATGCGGCCTTGGTCCAGCATGCGCCGGGCGTGGTTGAGGCGGGTGTCCATGACATAGCCGTACACGGTGTTGCCGTAGACTTCTTTGAATCCGGCCTTGAGGCGGTACTCGTTGAGCCCCACGCGGTCGGCCAGTTGCTTAATGGTGGGTGGGTCCTGCCACAAGTCGAGAATAACGGCTTTGGCGTCGTGAATCCGCCGAAGATTGTCTTCGTCTTTAAGGAACGGACACGCTGCCGTATCGGGTTCGCTGGAGTGAAAGTAGTGCCCGAGCAGCTCAAGCACGTATCCCAGATGGGCCACGCGGAGGGCGTTGGTACTTAGTTTTTTAGACCAAAGTGCGTCCAAAATAACGCGCTGCCCGGCGTCCACTGCGCGTTGGTCGTAGATGGGGCGTTGCATGTCGGTGCGCCCTAAAAACGGAATCTCTTCACTCTCTTCGCCGTCGGGCATAAAGAGTCGGTGTAGGCGTTCAAAACGGATTTTAATCGCAATTAAACGCTTCGCGTGCGGAAGGCTTACCCCTGCCTTGAGTTCGTCTTTGGGGTTGTAGATAAAAAAGCTTTGACCTTCAGGCAGCGGACGCATGTACATGGGTCCAAATTGAAAGGAGGTTTCGCCATCTAAACTAAAAAAGAGGTGCACGTGCTCCGGTTCCAATACCAAGGTGCTGGGGGCTTCACTGGCGCGCCCTTCGAGGCGGAGCCATTCAATGCCTTCGTACAGGCTTTGGTATCGGATTGGGTTATTTGTACTCATAACTATATGATGCTAAAATACGATTAGGCCTTATTTTGTTCAGTTTTTGCTTCGTCTCTTTAGGCTATGTGTTTTTTGTTTACGGGTATAATTGATTTGAGGTCGGGGCTATTTTTGCTACGTGAAATGGCTAAATGAATACCGATTGATCCTCAAGCGCGACGGTTGGGCGGGCTTGGTGCGACAGGCTGGATGGCCCGTGGCCATAGGACTCTTTTCATTCTTCCTTATTAAAGGCTTGGCCTGGTTGGCCCTAGCCTATGGCGGATTAGAGATGATTCGCTAAAGGCGAATTATCGACTCACTTAGGGTTCGGCCTACCGACCCAACATTCCCTATTTTTGCAGCCCTCTGCGCCCATAGCTCAGCGGTTAGAGCAGGGGACTCATAATCCCTTGGTCGCAGGTTCAAATCCTGCTGGGCGCACTAAACCCCGACCCTCGAAGAGGGTCGGGGATTTTTAATTTAAGCCCATTGGGCTCGCACAAAATGGGCTGAATAAAAATCCCGGACTTCCGCGCAGCGGAAGCGGGGTTTAGTTTTAATCGATAGTCCCCACCAGGAACAGCGCAGCTAATCTGCTGGGTGTACTTCGTTCTGAACCAAAAAGTTAAGGATGGGGTGTGCGCCCCATTACGTACAAGTGCTTGAGGTGTGCAACGACGCCCCCCAAATAGGTGGTATGGTTGGTGCGAATTCCGTGCTGCTTCAAAATGCGGTACACCACTCGGGTAATTTGGGGGTAGTACACATGATGAATGTGCGGAAAAAGATGGTGCGCAATATGGTTGTTGAACCCGCCCAGTATAAAATTGGCTGCTCGGCTGTGTGGATGAATGTCGTTCGAACTCAGAATTTGGTTCATGACCCACGAAGACTCGATGCTTCCGTCAGAAGCCTTCTCGGGGTAGCTCGTGCCCTCAACGTGGTGGGTCATGAAAAATGTGAAAATCAGAAAAATCGACTGGGTCGCGTGCATCGCTAAATATCCAAGTATCAGCGAAGTGGCCGGCGCAGATCCAAAAGCCAAAGGAATTCCGAGGCTCACGGCCACATACAGTGATTTCTGTGCCCAGAATGCCGCATGGTAGCTCCAACCTTTGCTTGATTGGGGGTCGTGCGCATAAAGAAGGACGAAATCCTTGATGAAAATCCAAAAAACAGAATAGGTGAGGTAGGCGAACGGAGCATACACAACCTGAAACCGGTGGTAGGGCTTCAGCGGGCTTTCAGGTTGCACGCGAATGAGGGAGGTTATTTTCAGGTCAGAATCGTAGCCGTCCACGTTGGGTGCAAAATGGTGCTCGGCCACATGGCGGTGCTTCCAGGCTTGGCCGTGAGCTCCGAGCACCGCGTACAAGATGATAAATAGGCGGTCGTTCCACGTTTTGTTGGCAAAAACGGTGTCGTGTGCAAAGTCGTGCGAGAAGTTAAATGCGAGCAGAAGCACTGACATTCCGTATGCGACGTACGCTAGCACGGCGCCCAGTTCTGATTCTGTGCGCAACAGTATAACGTACGAGGCCACCGTGAGCCCCGCATAAACCACAAATTTTGCCGTAAGGGCGAGCGCGAATCGCAATCGGTGCTGCGGAACTTCAGATTGTACCGCGGCATACAGCTCGTGAAGAAGAGCTCGGTCGGCGGCCTCAGTTCGGTGCATAGGGCACGAATGGACGGGCTTCAAACTTGGGTTCGCGGCCCATGGCCTTTAAAAATCTAAAATGCGATGCCAACGACTGCAGGTAGGGCAGTTCCATGTAGGTGATTCCGTGCTTTTTGGCCGTTTCGCGAAAAATGGGCAACAAATTCAGGTAGTGCGTGTGGCATACGTTGGGCAGCAAATGGTGAAGCGCGTGGGCATTAAACCCACCCAAGGTCCAGTTAAAAAAGCGGCTGGCGGAATTGTAATCGAGCGAAGTAAGCATCTGAAGTTTGGGCCAGCTCATACCAATGCGCTGGTTGCTGTCGGATTCGGGGTGCGAGACGTAGTCCGAGAGGTGCGAAACCCCGAGGACTCCGAC
>JBDLUG010000067.1:0-8374 GCA_039805405.1 Bacteroidota bacterium | reverse complement strand
CCATGCCGATTCACCAGCAGGCCTGGTTTTCACTTACAAAAATTCCGTCCGGAACCTCGCGCAACTACCAGCCAAAGCGCAGCGAAAACGGGGTCTACTTCTTTGTAATTGAAGGAGCTGCGCATGTTGCAGGGCACGCACTCGAATCTCGCGACGGACTGGGCGTTTCAGAAGTCGATGAAGTGGCAGTAACCGCAACGACAGACTGCTTTATTTTGGCGATGGATGTTCCCCTTCGGCTCCCCGCTATAGCCTAACTTTGCAGGGATCATGTTTGAATCCCTAAGTGAAAAAATTGACTCCGCACTCCACCGGTTATCGGGGCGGAGCAAGATTACCGACATCAACATCGCCGAGGCGATCAAGGATATTCGCCGCGCGCTTGTCGACGCGGATGTTAACTACAAGCTAGCCAAGGAGTTTACCGACCGCGTCAAGGACCGGGCAATGGGCCAAGACGTACTCAAGTCGCTTGAGCCGGGCCAGTTGATGGTCAAGGTGGTGCGCGACGAAATGGCTGCCCTTATGGGTGGTTCCGCCACCGAAATCGCAAGTGGAAACGGACTGCAGACCGTGCTGATGGCGGGGCTGCAGGGTTCGGGTAAGACGACATTTACCGCAAAGTTGGGCAACCACCTCAAGCGCAAAAAAGGTCGCAAAGTCCTGCTTGCGGCGGCCGACGTCTACCGCCCCGCCGCGATTGACCAACTCAAGACACTCGGAGCGCAAATTGGAATCGAAGTTTTTAGCCTTGAGGGCGAAAAAGATGCGGTTCGAATTGCCCGAGAAGCCCAAGCCTACGCCAAAACCAACGGATTCAACTACCTTTTGATCGATACGGCGGGCCGACTTGCAGTTGATGAGGCGCTCATGCGAGAGATTGCTTCAATTCGCACGGCAACCTCGCCTGAAGAAATTCTTTTTGTCGTGGATTCGATGACCGGTCAAGATGCGGTCAACACGGCGAAGGCCTTTCACGACGTCCTCGACTACACGGGTGTAATCCTGACGAAGCTCGATGGCGATACCCGTGGTGGAGCGGCATTGAGCATTCGCCACGTGGTGCAAAAGCCGATCAAGTTCATCGGAACCGGTGAAAAAATGGAAGCCCTGGATGTCTTTCATCCCGACCGAATGGCAGACCGGATTCTCGGGATGGGTGATGTCATTTCGTTGGTTGAGCGTGCCCAAGAGCAGTTTGACGTCGAGCAATCGCGCAAGCTCAACAAAAAAATTGCCACCAACAAATTTGGATTTGACGACTTTTTGGACCAAATCCAGCAGGTCAAAAAGATGGGCAACATGAAGGACCTCATGGGTATGATTCCTGGGGTGGGTAAGGCGATGAAAGGAATTGATATTCCCGACGACGCATTCAAGCATGTCGAAGCCATGATTCGCTCGATGACTCCCGAGGAGCGCAGCAATCCGGGTATTATTAACGGAAGCCGCAGGGCGCGCATCGCCGCCGGAAGTGGGCGTAATGTAACGGAGCTCAACAAGCTCATCAAGCAATTTGACGACATGAGTCGCGTGATGAAAATGATGCAGGGGCAGGGCGGACGCAGCCAGCTCATGTCCATGATGAACCGTATGCGCTAATGGCACTTATTCTTAGCGGCCGTGACGCCGCAACCGCATGGAAGTCCCACATTCGCAAGGAAGTAGCAGGCCGCAGGGCCCAAGGTAAGCGCGCACCGCACCTCGCAGCCATATTGGTGGGTGAGGACCCCGCGAGCCAGGCGTACGTGAAGGGTAAGGTTCGGGACTGCGAAGAGGTTGGTTTTGAATCGACCTTAATCACGCTTCCGGCCAATGCTACCCAGCAGGAGCTTCAAAAGCACGTTTCTGACCTGAACACCAACCCCGCTGTAGACGGATTTATTGTGCAGCTCCCTTTGCCGGCCCATTTGAATGCCGACGAAATTCTACTGTCAATTAATCCGCAAAAGGACGTCGACGGCTTTCATCCTGAAAACGTTGGACGTATGGCGCTTGGCTTACCCACCTATTTACCTGCAACACCCTACGGAATGCTTTTGCTTCTCGAGCACTACGGACTCGCTACAGAGGGCAAGCATGCGGTGGTCGTAGGCCGCAGTAATATCGTGGGGTCTCCAATGAGTATCCTCCTGAGTCGCAACAGCAAAATGGGCAACGCCACCGTCACATTGGCGCACAGCCGTACTCCCAACCTCGCCGAAGTGTGCCGCAGTGCGGACATATTGGTCGCGGCCATAGGCAAACCAAAATTCATTACTGCTGAAATGGTACAACCCGGCAGTGTCATCCTGGATGTCGGAATTAACCGGGTAGACGGAAAATTAATCGGAGACGTCGACTTTGACGCCGTGGAGCCTTTAGTTAGCGCGATCACCCCTGTTCCTGGTGGAGTTGGGCTCATGACTCGTGTGGGTTTGCTGATGAACACCCTGCATGCCGCGCGCCGCTCATAGTACAGCGCTTCCGCTCATGGAAGCATTTCGCACCGTCCAAGGCGAAGGAGCGCACACGGGGCGCCCGTCTTTTTTTATGCGCATCGGTGGGTGCGATGTAGGCTGCCATTGGTGCGACGTCAAAGAATCGTGGGACGCAAGCAAGCACCCACTGACCCCATTGGATGAACTCATCGCACTTCCGGGAGCGCAGGATTCCATCGTAGTAATCACCGGAGGAGAACCCCTTATGTGGGATATGGGGCCACTCACCGAGGGGTTAAAAGCGCGCGGATTTCGGGTTCACCTTGAGACCAGTGGTGCCTACCCGGTGACCGGCACATGGGATTGGGTTTGCCTTTCGCCCAAGAAGACCAAATCGCCCATCAAAGAGTGGTACGCGCTGGCCAACGAGCTGAAAGTCATTATTTTTAACGACGACGACTTCAAGTGGGCCGAAGCACACGCCGCCCAGTGCGGCAGTCAGGTAGAACTCTTTGTACAGCCCGAATGGTCGCGAAGGGATCAAAACATTCCCAAAATAATCGATTTTCTCGAGAAAAATCCCCAGTGGCGCCTAGGACTGCAGACGCACAAGTACATCGGAATGCCCTAAGCGGGCATTCGAAGTTTAACGGCTAGAGATTTCGCGATCTACGCGCTCAACGCCCTTTACAGATTTGAGGCGCTGCACAAGATCGCTTAAGTGGCTTCGGTCGGCGACGTGAACGCTAACAGTACCCTGAAAGACACCTTCGCTTCCGTCGATATGAAATGACCGAATGTCGATCTGCATATCGCTAGAAATGACCTTTGTAAGCTTTAAAATCAGGCCCTTAGAGTCGATTCCCGAAAAGCGCAGTACGGCATTGAATCCTTGGCGCGACCCTCTGTTCCACACGGACTTAATGACGCGTTCGGCAAACTGACCTTGGAGCTTTACGGCATGCTTGCAGTCTGTTCGGTGTACTTCAATGCCGTTTTCTTCGATAAATCCAAAAATTCCGTCGCCTTGAATCGGACGGCAGCAGTGCGCAAGTCGGTGTTCAAGCACGACCTCATCAGGGCCAAAAAGTACGGTGTTTGAAGCGCTTGGCACGTCCTTAACGGCACCTTCTTTGGACTTTGGCCGAAACCTTCGCAAGATGTACTGGTAAAATCCACCGCTGTCCTCGCGCAAAAAGTCCCTCAAGCGCTCGCTGTCGAGCTCACCCTTTCCAAACTTCAAGAAGAGCTCCTTGGGGTTGCGAACCGCATAAAAATTGAGCATTCGCTGCGTCGTAGACTGGTTCAGCTCGAGATTCGCGCGCTTGAGCATTCGTTCAAGGCGCTCTTTGCCTTCGGACTCTTGAATCCGCGCACGGTCTCTAAAAAAAGACCGCAGCTTGGACTTGGCCTTGGGTGACGATACCCAGTCCAGCCAGGACTCCTGCGGAATCTGCGTGTCGGAACTAATGATCTGAACCTGGTCTCCGTTTTGGAGCTGGTGGCTCAAGGCCACGAGCTGCCCGTTCACCTTGGCTCCCAATGTCTTCATTCCTAGGTCGGTATGGATCTCAAACGCAAAATCCAGCGGACTAGACCGCTTGGGCAGCGTCACCATCTTGCCCTGGGGTGTAAAGACAAAAATTTCGTCAGAAAACAACTGGAGCTTGAACTGATCCACAAATTCGACCGCGTTCTCACTATGGCCATCGACCACATCGCGAATTCGCTCAATCCATGAATCAAGTGCGGCGCTGCCCGAACCATCCTCTTTGTAGCGCCAGTGGGCCGCATAACCTCGCTCGGCCTCATCGTCCATTCGCTTCGAGCGGATTTGAATCTCAATCCAGTGGCCATCGGGGCCCATTACCGTGATGTGGAGCGATTCGTAGCCGTTGGCCTTTGGCGTCGTAACCCAGTCGCGCAAGCGACGCGGATTGGGTCGGTAAATAGAGGTGATGAGCGAGTAAACCCGCCAGATGTCTGACTTTTCGCGCTTGGGCGACGAATCCAAAATGATGCGTACAGCGTACTTGTCGTACACCTCTTCAAACGGAACATTTTGATTCTGCATCTTTCGGCGGATGCTAAATACGCCTTTGTTTCGACGCTTCAGTGAGAAGTTGAAGCCTTCAGAGGTCAATAGGTCTTCGAGTCCGTGGCCAAAGCGCTCTAGGTAGGCTCCGTCGTTCTCCTCGGCGTGGATGAGCTTTTCTTCAAGCTCAGTGTAAACTTCTGGTTCTAAATATTTTAAACTTAAATCCTCAAACTCTTGCTTGAAGGCGTACAACCCCATGCGGTGGGCGAGGGGAGCGAAGATGTACATCGTTTCAGATGCAATCTTGAGCTGCTTCGCGTGGGCCATCGAGTTGAGCGTGCGCATGTTGTGCAGGCGGTCTGCCATCTTGATCAAAACCACCCGAACATCGTCGCTGATACTTACCAACAACTTGCGAAAATTCTCGCTCTGCATCGAGGTTTGCATGTCAAAAATGCCCTGAATCTTGGTCAGACCTTCGACAATGTAGGCCACGCTGGGGCCAAACATTCGGTCGAGGTCGGCGCGCGTGTATTCGGAATCTTCGATCACATCGTGCATCAAGGCAGCGGCGATCGACTGAGCACCTAAGCCAATCTCTTGCGAAACAATCTGTGCAACCGCAAGCGGATGGGTGATGTAGGGCTCGCCGGACTTCCGGCGCACATCCTTGTGGGCGTCTTCGGCAACTTTGAACGCCTTTTTAATGAGCGCAAGATCCTCTTTGTCTGCACCGCGCTCTGTTGCGGACTTTACGAGCGCTCGGTACTGGCTCCGAACGACTTTGGCGTAGTCTACTTGCTCCATGGCTTCGAAGGCAGCAACGTGGCGCGGCACTCGCCAAAACCGATGCGGGTTCCGCCCGACGACCAACCCCTCAAAATGAGTGTGTCGCCGTCTTCGAGAAATGCGCGCGTATCCCCGTTGGCCAACGTGATCAGCTTGGATCCGTTCCACGTAAGCTCGAGCATTGATCCGTACGAACCGGGCTCGTTTCCGCTAATGGTGCCAGAGGCCATTAAATCGCCGCTCTGAATGATGCATCCATTGACCGTATGGTGGGCAATCTGCTGTGCAAAACTCCAGTAGAGGTACTTGGCATTGGATCGCGAAATCACGGTTTCGCTTCCGTCGGCGCATGCAATGGCCACCTCAAGCTCGAGATCCCAGTGCGAACCAGAACGGTTTTGCTGCAGGTAGGGCAGGGGAGCGGGGTTGCTCTGGTCCTCGCCCTCGCAGCGACTGCCCTGAAGAGCTTCAAACGGAACAATCCACGGACTCATCGTCGACGCAAAATTCTTTGCCAAGAACGGACCCAACGGAACATACTCCCACTGCTGCAAATCCCGGGCCGACCAGTCGTTGAACAGGACGAGTCCAAAAATGTGCTCCTCTGCCTGGTCAACGGGAATCCACGAAGCGTCGCGAGGCCCACCCTTGAGGATGATGCCCACTTCGAGCTCAAAATCCATCTTCACCGACGGACCAAAAACGGGTGCGGGATCATTGGGGCCTTTGCGCTGGCCGTTGGGGCGCACTACGTCGGTTCCACTCACCGCCACGGTGGAGGCGCGGCCGTGGTATCCCACAGGTAGGTGCAGCCAGTTGGGCAGGAGCGCGTTCTCGGGATCGCGAAACATCATTCCGACATTCGTCGCGTGCTGGCGGGACGCGTAAAAATCGGTATAGTCGCCAATGTGCACAGGCAGCACAGCTTCTACCGATTCGGCAGGTAGCTCGCACGTGCTTCGCTTGGGGTTGGCTTCCCATGCGGAACCTTCAGCATACAGGCCCGAAACCTCGGCACGAACCGCCGACCAGGCGGCGGTTCCGCGGTCAATAAACGCATTAAACGTTGCGGCATCGAGTTCGGGAAACGCTGCCAAAAAACCAGCAGTCCGAAGCGCCTTGAAGCTCACCACCGTGTCTCCGATTCGCGTCGAAAGGTGTACTGTTCCGTCGCTCCAGCGCACCGCGCCCCACGGAAGGTTAAAAAAGCTGAAATCTGATTGCTCCGAGACCGGAATAAAGCTTGCCATGGCTGTATTTTTACCCCCAAGTTACATGCTATGAACCGCGATTCCGCCCTTTTTGACCTCATCGATGCCGAATACCAACGCCAAGTTGAAGGCATTGAACTAATTGCATCTGAAAATTTCACGTCACCGGCAGTGATGGAGGCCGTCGGATCGGTGCTCACCAACAAGTACGCTGAGGGCTACCCGGGCAAGCGCTACTACGGTGGATGCCAGATCGTCGACCAGGTCGAGGACCTCGCACGCAACCGCGCTGGTGAGCTTTTTGACGCGGAATACGTCAACGTACAGCCGCACAGCGGATCGCAGGCGAATGCGGCAGTGTACTTGGCCTGCCTCAAGCCCGGCGATACCATCCTTGGCTTTGACCTGAGCCACGGTGGCCACCTTACCCACGGTTCCCCGGTGAACTTCAGTGGCCAAACCTACCGAGCGACCTTCTATGGCCTCGAACGCGAGACCGGCCAGCTGAACTACGCCAGCATTCGCGAAATCGCCCACCGCGAGAAGCCCAAAATGATCATTTGCGGAGCCAGTGCCTACAGCCGCGACATCGACTACGCTGCGTTCCGCAGCATTGCTGACGAGGTAGGCGCACTCTTGCTTGCTGACATCAGCCACCCGTCGGGACTCGTCGCGCGCGGACTGCTCAACGACCCGATGCCGCACTGCCACTTTGTGACCACTACGACCCACAAAACCCTGCGCGGACCCCGCGGAGGCATGATCATGATGGGCCAGGACTTTGAGAATCCATGGGGCTTGACCACACCCAAAGGCGAAATCCGCATGATGTCGCACGTCCTCGATATGGCCGTGTTCCCTGGAATCCAAGGCGGCCCACTTGAGCACGTGATCGCGGGCAAGGCCGTGGCCTACGGCGAGGCGCTCACCGACAACTACTTTAACTACATCGTTCAGGTGCGCCACAACGCGCAGGCAATGGCTAAGGCCATGATGGCCCGCGGTTACGACATCGTCAGCGGCGGAACCGACAACCACCTCATGCTCGTCGACCTGCGCAACAAAAACGTGACCGGAAAGCAAGCTGAAAATGCCCTTGTCGCGGCCCACATTACGGCCAACAAAAACATGGTTCCGTTTGACGACAAGTCGCCGTTTATCACGAGCGGAATCCGTTTTGGAACCCCCGCGCTCACCACGCGCGGCCTCAAGGAATCTGACATGGAAGCCGTGGTGGACCTCATCGACGAAGTGCTTCGCAACCCCGACGACACGGGGGTTCAGCACCGCGTAGGCGAGAAGGTCAAGGCGATGATGGCCCACCGCCCACTTTTTGTGTGGGAATAGGCACAGGCTTTGCATGCGATCCGGTATGCGTATCCTAACCCTATCTGCCGCCTTGTTGGCGCTGTCGTGCCAGGCTCAAGTCAAACTGCCTCTCAACGTTCCCAAAGCTGCTTCGGCATTGCTCCCGAAGTCCACGGCCGTACTCACTGAATCTGAAGTGGCCAACGGACTCAAAGAAGCACTTGTGGCTGGAGTCAAAAACGGTTCCTCAGTACTCGGTGCTGTTGGTGGGTTCGCCCAGTCTGAGGTCTACCGTCTGGCACTCCCCCCAGAGGTAGCCGACCTTGAAGCCAAAATCAATGCTAACCCCGTGCTTCGCGCGGCTCTCAAGCCCCAAATTGAGCAGCTCAAAACCAAGCTCAATGAGGGCGCAGAGCGTGCGGCAGCCAAGTCCTTTCCCATTTTTCGCGATGCGGTGGTGGGAATGTCCGTACGCGATGCAATGGGCATCCTCAAAGGAGGACAAGGTTCTGCCACCCGCTACCTACGCACAGAGACGGAACAGCCCCTTCAAGGCGCCTTTCGCCCCGCCGTGCAGAGTGCCTTGGATGAGGTAGAAATTGCAAAGT
>JBDLUG010000066.1:0-8443 GCA_039805405.1 Bacteroidota bacterium | reverse complement strand
CGAAGGTCGTTTTGTGACTACGGCTCAGGAATTGAAGGGGGATCGGGACCCATGGATGGGTCCCGCCCCGGCTGCGTCGGCGCAGCCGGGGGAGGCGCCCCTGCGGGCGGCGGTGCCGCCCGCAGGGATTCCGCTCGACCAACCGCTCGAACTGGGCCACGGGTGGACCCTCACCTGGAGCGCCTCCATCCCCCAGCAGACCTATGCCAAGGGCGACAGCAGCATCGCGCTGACGTGGGCGGCAACGGGCAACCAGTGGTCGGTCGTGGCTGAGGAACGAAGCTTTCTGCGGCAAACCCTCAACGGGCTGTGCATGCACGACTGGTCGTTTACCGAACGCAGTCCGCTCGTAGGCTATGGCCCCAGAGGAGCTGAATCACGCCCCACACTCTCCGTAAAGCCGAACCCAAGAGGACGCCAAGAACTCGTGCTCGAACTCGTCGGTCACGATGGGATTTGGCCCTCTGCCGTGCGCTGCGTCGACGCCCAAGGACGCCTGACCGAATCCCAGCCGCCACAGGGCGCTCTGCCGCTGCGGTGGAATCCCATTGGCCTTAACTCTGGTCGCTACATTATTCAAATTCAGATAGGTAATCAAACCTACTCGGTAGCTTTTGTTCAACAATAACACCCCATTCACATGCCTAGTTCTAGCCACCGCGCCGATTCTCCGGCGCCCATCGCCCTTGTGGTAGGGCTCATTCTCAGTCTCACGCTGCTGCTGTCTTGGTCGGCTACCGCGCAACCCTGCAGCAACCCGGCGTCGCTCCCGGCCATTGAAGCGGGCCCTGCGGTCCGCGAGGACTTTGTTCCGCCCACTGGATCGCTGCGGTGGTCCCACAAGACAGCTACGAATGGGGACCGCATCGTGCACTTCATTCACGGCCTCGGAGGCAATGCCGACAGCTGGAACCTCGTTGCTGCCCGAACCGCCGCCGTGGGCACGCCCGGCTACCCCGCTCGCGAAGTCGTATACGCGAATCCGCCAACCTACCTGCAAACGGGCTCAACACTCGATGCGGCAATGGACATTCACGGCTACTTGACCGCGACCGCGGGACCGCTGTCGGCGCTGCACGCGATTGATGCCGAAGACAACTTTATGGTGGGGCACTCCTACGGGGGCGTGCTGTCGCTGCTGCTCGACAGCTTGTACGACGACCCGCAGACGTTTACGCGGCAATTTGGCGGAATCGTCGCCTTTGGCTCCGCAATCAACGGCGCCTACCTCGCCCAAACCCTGCATCCGACGGGCGGCAACTTAGCCGTCGCCTTTGTCGAGGAGGCCTGCCGTGCCTTGAGTGATCCGCGGCTCGTGGCACCGCAGTTTCCGGCGATGCGGTGGATTCCAGGCCTTGACCCCTTGCTGCGCACTGCCGTCGACAACGCCTGCGGACTGGGGAGCAGCTTTGTGCCCTTCGCCCTCCAAAAATTCAACAGCCCGGGAATGGTCGAACTGTTTCCGTCCGCGCCGCTTGCGCAACGCCTGGGCAAGCGCAGCCCGTCGGTGCCGGTGGTCCTCGCCTACGGCGTCGAGGACGAGCCGGTGTTTTGGCGCACGGCGACGTCGATGTACCGCAGTGATTCGGTGGGTCTGGCGCTGGCCAACGACCCGTTCAGCATGGACGGTGACGGAGACCTCGTAACCTTCGCCACCCAGCAGCACGACCGCTATGCCAACCAAAAGGCGCAGGCGCTGCAGCGGGCCGCTAACTTTCGCATTGCCGCGTGGGCCCTTTCGCCTACCCTTCTCGGTTCCTTGATTGCCGAGTGGCAGGCCGTGGTGGCCGAACGCGAAGCGGCCGCGGCCGACAAAGCAGCCCGATGGTACCGCGACGCCAACAACAGCTACAAGCAGCTGGTCGGAGCCCGTGTCATGCAGGTCAACACCGAGGGCTACTGGTGCCGCTGCCGCGACGAGTACAGTGCTCCCACCTGGTACCCTGTGAACGATCCCGCGGACTGCTTTGGCGACGGAGACTGCCTGACCTTTCCCATCTACGAGTACCAGTTGGTCGAAAAACCGAGCGACGGCGTCGTATTGGCCGAGTCCGCGGGCATCTTGAACGGAGCCGTGGCATCCGTCCTCATGCCCGGAACCAACCACCAGCAGATGCGCAACTCCTCGGTGACCAAGTCCGTCCTCAACCGGGTAATGAACGGGCAGATCCCTGGCGGAGCCTACTTTGCAACCCCCACCCGATGAACAGTGGAACCTCTGGCGGACGGGCGCGCCTCAAGCGCGCGTCCGCCTTGGCATGGGGCCTGAGCGGACTCGCCGCCACAGCCTTGGCCGTCTGGGGCTGCCGTCCGACAGAAATCGCCACCCCTTTGGCACCAGGAATCATTTGGTCCCGCCCCCTCGAGGGTCCCAGCTTTGGCCCCTATGCCTTTGGCCGTGGTACGTTTGAAGGAGCCATTTGGAGCGACGGCGACTCCCTGCGCTGGCTTCGCGGAAGCGACGGTCAATCCCTTCAAGCTTGGCCCTGGCCCGAGGGCTTTCGCGACCTGCCCTGGGGCCAAGAAAGCGTGATTGCTCAGCCCGACGCGGTCGTGCTTTTGGGGGCCCAAAGCCTTTGCCTGATTCAGCCGAAGCAGCCGCTGCACTTCATTCCGTATCCTTCGGGCGGAGCCAGTTTTCGTTCCGCCCACCGCGATCCAGAAGGCGGAATCCTCTTGAGTTGGCGGCGCGATTCCGGAACCCTTGGCCCCGAGGCCAACCAAATCATTCGCTGGGTTCACGGCCAATGGACCGCAATCGCCACTGCGCCCGGCCACCGGGGTCTCTTTGATGCTCCCCGCAGCTGGAAGCGCGGCTGGCTCGCCGTCCTTCGGAACGGAACCCACTGCGAACTCTGGTGGACCGACCGCGGCCAACTCCACCGCCAACGCCTCGTGGGTGGCGACGGTACCGGCCACCCGCCCGCTGTCGCGGGCGGCGTGGCCTACTTTGCGAGCCAAGACAGTGCCCTGGCGTTCGACCTGACTAAGGGACAACGGCTGTGGGCCCAAAAGCTTCCCGACGGCTTTGACTTTGGCGTCCACGGCATCAACCCGAGCACCCAGACCTGGGACCTGCTCAGCAGCCGAGGGTGGTGGATTCGCCTCGAACCCTCCACGGGAACTCCGTGCGACCACGGCCAACTCGAGCCCCAATGGTTGGACCGCTGGCAGGGGCCACCTTGGACATTTACAAAATACAACAATCTGTATATGTGGAACTTTGACAAACCTATGCCTTCGGTTTTGCCTAGCGAGGCCAGCGGGTTCAATAGTGTATCCTTCAGAACGAGCGTCCTACTCAACCTCGGGCACGCGGCAGCGGCCATTCAGCCATAAAAAAAGGGGGGCACTCGCCCCCCTTGTCCGCAAAAATCAGTGGGTTACTTGAACTCGGCCAAGCCCTGCTCGGTCATAAGCCAGGTCTTGCCGCCCATGTGTCCGTCCCAAATGTCTTCAGTGTTGGCCACATCGTCGAGGTACGGAACCGTCGTCGCATCCAAAAACACACTGTGACCGACGGGCAAGTAGAGCACGAGCTCTACGGTTTGGCCACGAAACCGGTCTGGCTTTGGGTAGTGAAGCAGGTCGCCAACTAAAATGCGTCCGGTGCTGTCGCTGCGCACCTCGTAGGTGACTGCCGCGGCGCGTTCTCGGGCCGCACGACGCGATCCCCCTTGAGCTTCGGCCGTCCATTCCAAGCTGGGCGTGTCGCGAAACGTCGGACGCACATCCACGTCGATTCCGTCAAAGTACACCTCAGAATCGGTGAGAATCCACGAGCTTTCGTCCGAATCGTCGTCGCTAAAGTGAAGCTTGGTTCCGCCCTCGACCGGAGTCGTGGCCATAACCATGGTCCACTGCTTCACCCCTTGCGGAAGCGTTTCCACATGCACAACAGTCGCCTCCTCGCGGAACTCTGACCCGAAGCGCGCGCCCAGCACACCCATCAATGCGATTCCGACCACAGACAGCATAAGTGCGGTCCCCATGATTGCACGGTGCACCGGTCCCTTTTGGCGAAACAGCAAACGGAGCGCCAGCAGCACCAACGCTACTATTGGCCCGACGAGGATCAGGACGGTCGCGGTCCAGAAGTACGTGAGGCCAAACCCAGCGGGCAAAAAGATGCCCAAGAGTTCCGACACCGAAAGATGGGCACCGTCAATGGTGATTCCGTTGCCAAATACGGCAACGAGAATGGTCGATCCGAAGAAAAATGCGAGCACCAAAAACAGTCCGCCCAAAAAGCGACCAAAGCCCACCAAAATGCTGGTAATCAAGTCGCCAACACCTTGCGCAGCGCGGCGCACCTTACGGTGGTTCTCCTTGTCTTTGAGGCGCGACTCAACGTTCTTAAACTCCTCTTCGACCGTCTGGCGAATGTTGTCAAACGTCGCCGGCTTGCCCTTCATGGCCAAGCGCTCGGCTGGGGTAACCGCCTTGGGCGTCGCCGCCCAAAGGATGAAGTACAGCAGTACTCCAAACCCCGTAAAGAGGCCAAAGAGTACAAATAGAATGCGCACAATGACCACGTCAATGTCGAAGTAGCTCGCAAATCCAGAACACACCCCGCCGATCATTTGCTCTTCGGGGTCGCGGTACAGGCGTCGTCGCGAACGCTCTTCAGTCATGGGCTCTGGTTCTTCTGCAGAATCACCGGCAAAGTCCTTGGGCTGACCCAGGGTGCTCATCGCGGCCTGCACGTCGTCAGTGCTCACCACTTGGCGGGTGCCCGCCATGCGTTGCGTGAAGATTTCGGCAATGCGCGCCTCGATGTCGGCGAGCACCTCTTCGCGGCCTTCGGTCGCAGCTAAGTGGCGGCGAAGCGCTTCGAGGTAGGCCGAGAGTACGGCATAGGCGTCCTCGTCCAAATGGAAGAGCATTCCGCCAAGGTTGATGTCAATGGTCTTTTTCATGAGTTCTTGAGGGAGTTTACAGCGTCGATAAAAGCGGTCCATTCTGAATTCAATGCTTCGAGCAGAATTCGGCCCGTCTCGGTGAGTTGGTAGTACTTGCGGGGTGGGCCTGACTTGGACTCCTCCCATCTGTACTCCAGCCAGCCGGCGTTCTTCATTCGGGTGAGGAGCGGATACAGCGTACCCTCCACCACGAGCAAATCGGCCTGCTTCAGGGCCTCTGAGATGTCGGATGCGTACGCCTCTCCACGTCCCAAAACCCGAAGCACACAGAGCTCGAGGACCCCTTTGCGCATTTGCGCCCGTGCGTTTTCAGTATTCATTAATGCAAAGATATAAATAAAGCTTGGTACTTTGTATGGCATAGTACTAAAAGTGTGCCAAAGCCAAAACCTTTTACCGACCCTCCGGTTAACATAAAAATTCCCATCCGCCATGCGCTCCCTCCTGACATTGCTTGCCCTGATCGCTGCCGCTAGCTTAACTGCCCAAACCAACGTTCAGGGCGGAATTTACAGCAATACCACTTGGACCTTAGCGAATTCCCCTTACGTGATGACCGGGTCGATCGTGGTCTTCCCGGGTAAAACCTTAACCATCGAACCGGGCGTGGTGGTCAAGGTCCAAAACCCTGGTCCGGGCAACATGTACTACCTCGAAGTCCGAGGCAATTTAGTCGCACAGGGTACGAAAACGCAGCCCATCGTCTTTGAAAGCGCCATACCCGACACCACCTACACGTGGTCCGGAATCTTGGTCAAAGGCTCGCAGGGCGGCAGCATCGACCTCAATGCACTGCACCTGAAAAACGCATACCATGCCCTCGACAACGACCAGTTTGACAGCACCAGCCATAGCTGGAAGTACATGCGCTTCGAACACAACTACTTCGGACTCATGTACCCTGGGGGCGTGGACGTGGACTCCTCACTGTTCCGCCACAACCAGTACGGGCTATTCATCAACGGCTTCAACGCCGCCGACACCAACCTCATTTCGCGCTGCCGTTTTGTGGACAACATGGTCGGTACCAACGGCTTTTATTCCGCGACGGAATTCTTGAGCTGTGCCTTTGACAGCAATACCTACGGATACTTTTCGGCCAACCCATTTATTTTAAACTACATAGGCTTTGAAGACTGTGCGTTTACAGGCAACTACCGGGCCGTCGAGTCGCCGGCTGGTGGCTGGATTCGCTCCTGCAGCTTCACCGGCAACGGGCGCGGAATCAACCAGGCCAACTCCTGCGTCATTGAAAACTGCACGTTCACGGGCAACGAGTGGGCCGCCGACGTCTACAACGACACCTACTTCACCGACAACGTCGTCGAAAACAACCAAAACGGACTGACCGTGGCACGCACCACCGCATGGGGAAACCTCGGCGGAACCCCCGTGGTCGAAGACAATCGTTTGTGCTACAACACGCTCTACAACGTGCTCAACGGCAGCGACTTCAACCTCGAACTTGAAAAAAACTGCTTTTGCCTATCTGACTCCGCAGCCATCGAGGCCAAGATCTACGACGGATACGACGACATTACACGTGGACTTCTCAACTTCGCTGTCTACGACTCTACCTGCACCACCCAAGTATACCGGGTGATGAAGGTGAACATTCTGAGCAAAGGCGAATCGACGGCCCCAGCCATTACTGCCTACCCAAACCCCGTAGCCGACGTATTGGTGCTCGAAGGGCTTGAGCCCGGCATCCTTGTGCGCGTGATGAACGCCCTCGGGCAGTCTGTGGCCGAATTCCGCGCATTGAACCCGACCGAAACCCTGCGTGTCGCCGAATGGCCACGCGGAATCTACTTCCTGCTCACGGAGTCGGGCGAGCCCCTTCGCATTGTCAAGCCGTAGCGGAGTATATTAGATTCATGGTATTCAACTTCCACCGCTGGCTCGAAGAGCACCGCCACGAACTCAAGCCGCCCGTCGGCAACAAAAACCTGACCCCCGATTCTGAGGACTACATCGTCATGGTCGTCGCCGGACCCAATGCCCGCAAAGACTACCACTACAACGAAACCGAAGAGGTCTTTTACCAGCTCGAGGGCCGCATTACCGTGCGCACCCAAGAGCACGGCAAACCCGTGGACCACGTCCTCGAGGCCGGCGACATGTTTGTATGCCCCGCCAAAACGCCGCACTCTCCCATGCGCGAAGCCGGCAGCATCGGCCTCGTCATCGAGCGCAAGCGCGCAGGCAAGGGCTTCACCGACGGCCTACTGTGGTTCTGTGAATCCTGCAACAACCCCCTGCACGCAGCCTACTTCGAGCTGCACAACATCGAGAAGGACTTCCTTCCGCACTTCAAAGAGTTCTACAGCAGCGAAACCAAGCGCACCTGCACCAGCTGCGGCCATGTAATGGAAACGGATCCGCGGTTTACCTAGTTACTAGCAACTAGTTACTAGTTGCCGTAGATCCACGCTTCCGCATTGGCCCTTAGCACTTTGGCCTTGACCGCGTCGGACCAGGGCATGCTCCGCACCAGTTCGCCCGGAACCTGTTCGCCCAACGGGTAGGGGTAGTCGGAACCCACCGCAATTTTGTCTTCGCCTACCAGGCGCATTAGGTTTTCTAGTGCGTGCGGATCGTGCACGAGGCTGTCAACCCAGAACTTGCCGAGGTATTCGGTCGGCGGAACCGCGTTGTCGACCGCAACCAAGTCGGGGCGCACGTCAAATCCGTGCTGGATCCGGCCGAGGGTGGCCGGGAAGGATCCGCCGCCGTGGGCGATGGCCACACGCAGCGTGGGGAGCCGCTCGAACACGCCACCAAAAATGAGGGAACACAGAGCGCGGCTCGATTCGGCAGGCATTCCCACAAGCCAAGGCAGCCAGTAGCGCTTCATGTCGTCGCTGCCCATCATGTCCCAGGGATGCACAAAAAGTGCGAGTCCGCGGCGCGCCATCTCTTCAAAAACGGGAAAAAACGCCGGATCGTCGAGGTTGCGCTGGTTAATGTTGGATCCGATTTGCACGCCACGCAGGCCCAGACGCTCAAAGCGGTCGAGCTCGCGTAGGGCGAGGTCGGTGTCCTGCATGGGCAAGGTTCCGAGGCCCTCAAAACGAGTGGGATTGCCGGCCACGACTTCGGCAAGGTGGTCGTTCAAGAATTCCGCGACCGCGGCTCCGTCGCGCCCAGGCGTCCAGTAGCTGAACATGACGGGGACGGTCGAAAGCACCTGAACCCCGACCCCGTGGCGGTCGCAGTCGCTCAGGCGCGCCGCCGGATCCCAGTTGTTGGCCTCGATTTCGCGAAAGAGCACGTCGTCCTTCATCATGCGCGCACAGCCCGGGCAGTGGTGCTCGAGGCGAATGAATCCGCCGTAGCCAAAACGCTCCGCAAAATGGGGTATGTGCTCGGGAATCAGGTGGGTATGGATGTCGATGGGCGCGGGCAGCGAATTCATGCGAAGGATTGCGTCAAGGGTGTCCTGCGAAGATAGGGAGCGCCCTAACTTTGCACCCGCTATGTGCGGCATTGCCCTCCTGCGTCTGCGCAAACCCCTTGAC
>JBDLUG010000065.1:0-8514 GCA_039805405.1 Bacteroidota bacterium | reverse complement strand
TGATATCTTTTGCACTCATGGTTTCTTCGGATTAGATAATTGCTAAAATGTCGGACTCACGCATGATGAGGTAGTCCGTGCCTTCGTACTTAATTTCGGAACCGGCGTACTTCGCGTACAGCACCGTATCCCCAACTTTGACGGTCATCGGCTCATCCTTTTTGCCGTTGCCCACCGCGCGAACGATTCCGCGCTGGGGCTTCTCTTGTGCGGTGTCGGGGATGATGATGCCCGAAGCCGTCTTGGTCTCTGCCGCCGCGGGCTCAACAATCACCCGGTCAGCCAGCGGACGAATGGTCAAATCAGCCATAGTGTCTATTCTAGTTTGGTTATTCGTAGTTACGAACCCCTCTTCGGAGTTCGCACATGATGCTGCACAGGTCGTGCCACAGGCCTAAAAGCAGAAAGGGCGCGACATTATGTCAGCGCCCTTGCGAAATTTTGTCAGAAGCAGAATTACTCTGCGGACTCAGGAAGGTCGGTTGCAGCGGGCTGCGCAGGAGTCTGCACGGGGGCCTGTGGCGCATCATCCATTACTTCTTCCATGGCAGATTCCGGAGCAGAGGTTGTTGCCGCCCCCGGGTTCAGCATGTTCACCAAAAGCACCAAGGCAAAAAGGGCGATGGCCAATGCCCACGTAGCGCGCTCCAAAAAGTCTGCGGTACGCTTGACACCACCCATCATTGAGGTCGCGCCACCACCAAAGCTCGCGCCCATGCCCGAACTTTTAGGGCTTTGAACGAGCACCACCAACATAAGTAGGATGCTAACTACGGCGATAAGAATCATAAACAACGAGGTCATACGTCTTCTAATTTATTTGGTTTTCAGCGCTTCGATGCGGGCGGCAAATATCGAACTTTTCTCGGGAACTCGAAGCTTTAAAATTTCGTAGGCCTGAATTGCCTTGGCGACGTGCCCCTGTTCGGCGTACATCCGGGCCAAAGTCTCAGTCACCAAGCCCGTCACCTGAGCATCGGGTTCTGTGCGAACCACTGGCGCCGGAGCATCCTTTGCCATCGGACTAATTCGAGGATTTACAGCAAGAAACTGGTCAATGAGCGCGTCGCCCTTGGGGGTCCCACTGGTCGACTCCAGATTGGCCACAAATTGGGCGAAGGGGCTGAGGCTTGCTGGCGAGGCAGGCGAGGCTGGCAAGGCAGGCGAGGCTGGCGAGGCTGGCAAGGCTGGCGAGGTTGGCTCGCTAGATGTTTCGATCTTCGGAGTAGTCTGTGGTGTTGCCTTTGGCTTCTTCGCTGCCGGTTCCGAAGTGCGCACCGCCGGCGCAGCTTTAGGCTCCGGAGTAAGTGCTACTGGCGCAGGAGCGGCCACTACAGGTTCAGCCTTGGGCGGAACTGGCGCAACCTTGGGCGGAACTGGCGGAACTAGCGCAACCTCAGGCTGAACTGGCGCGGAACCAAACCCCACTTCTGCCAATTGCGCCCGTGCAGCCCGTGCGCGAAGAATCTGTTCGCGGACCCGTTCAGGCAACGCATCCAAATTCAGTGTGGCCGCGTTGGTGGCCTTGGGTTCGGGGCGTACCGGTGGTTCCGCGCTACGGGTTACTTGCGGTTCCTCGCTGCTCGTTTGTTGCTGCTCGTTATTCGTTTCTTGTGGCTCTTGATCTATGACCTCTGATGAATTGCCGGGGACCAGAGGCGAGTCACTAGTAGCTGCTTCGCCAGAAGCCAGAGGCGAGTCACTAGTAGCTGCTTCGCCAGAAGCCAGAGACGAGTCACTAGAAACCGGAGAAGCTAGAGACGAGTCACTAGTAGCTGCTTCGCCCGAAGCCACCGGCTGCAACGGTTCTTCAACCCACGCCATTAAGGCTGACCGGTCGGGACTTAGGGCTGCACAGCGGTGCAGGACTTGGGTGAATTGGGGCGATTCCGCCTTTTGAACCGCACGCAGGTAGAGCCACCACAGAGGAAGCGCGGCGGGATTGGCTTCTACAAGAGAAGCGAGCCAAGGCATGTCTGACGCCGCGACCCGCGAGGGTTCCGCCCAAAGGGCATCAAGGCGTTGCACGTCAGTGGCTACCATTGAACGAGGGCTCGGTTAAAGATTTTGTCGCTCAACTCGCTCACCATCTCTTCGACGAGGGCATCCTCGACGCTGCGCAGGTCGGTGGATGCGGGAAAGTTTCGAAACGCTGAAAAACGCTGCGTAAACGACTTTTTGGCGTCGAGCATATTCACGAACTCGACTTCGACACTCATGCTCAGGCGGCTTTGCGCCACTTGGTCGTTGGCCGCAGGAGCCTCAGAGCGAACGCTGTACTCGACGATGGCTCCGCCAAACTGCAAATCGCCGTCGCGGCCCACCAGCGAGAGCGGAGTCTGGCGCACCATCACCGACTGAAGCTCGGTGGTAAAGCGCTGGGCAAGCATCGGATTTACGAGGTCCGAAGTGTTTCCAAAGGCCGCAACACTCAGTGTCTTGGCGCTGCCCACGTCACCTCCGGTGAATGAGTAGCCGCCCTTGCATGAGGCAGCGAGGAGTACGACCAGCGCAACGATCAGATTCCGCATCAGTCCAGCCCGAATTGCTTGATTTTGCGGTAGAGGGTGCGCTCGCTGATCCCGAGCTCGGCCGCGGCGTTCTTGCGGCGACCCTTGTGGCGCTCGAGCACGCGGCGAATGGTTTCGAGCTCCAGGTCCAGCAGCGACAGGCGCTCGTCGGGCTCTACGGCTGAGTCGACGTCCAAGGTCTCCTCGTCGTCGTCCTGGGGTAGGTCCATGTAGCGCGGAACCTCTGGTACCGGAGCCGGTTCGCTGTGGCGAAGCACCGAAAGCGCCGAATCCGTTGCTACAGGCTGCGGGGCTTGAAAGCTTCCGCCCGCGATTCCCGCAACCACCTGCTTGAGGTTGTTGAGGTCGTTGCGCATGTCAAACAAAACCTTGTAAAGAATTTCGCGCTCGGTCTGAAACTCAGACTGCGACAGGGCATCGTCACGGCGTGCGGGCACGCTGCGGCGGTCAATTTCAGGGATGTACTGGCGCAGCACCTCGGCGTTGATCTCGCGGTCGCTTTCGACCACGCAGAGCTGCTCAACCAGGTTTCGAAGTTGGCGAATGTTACCGGGCCAGCGGTAGGTTTCAAGCACGCGCACCGCCTCGTCAGACAGGCGTACGGCCGGAACCCGGTACTTCTGAGAAAAGTCCTGAGCAAACTTGCGAAAGAGCAAATGGATGTCGCCCTTGCGCTCGCGCAGCGGCGGAAGCGAAATCTCAACCGTATTTAAACGGTAGTACAAGTCCTCGCGAAACTGGCCCTTGTCGATTTTTTCGAGCATGTCCACATTGGTGGCACCCACCACGCGCACATTGACCTTGTGCGCCTTTGACGAACCTACCTTGATGAATTCGCCCGTTTCGAGCACGCGAAGCAGGCGAACTTGGGTTCCAAGCGGCAGCTCGCCGACTTCGTCCAAAAAAATGGTTCCGCCGTCGGCCTCTTCAAAATAGCCTTTGCGGGCCCCCGTAGCGCCAGTGAACGACCCCTTCTCGTGGCCAAACAGCTCTGAATCAATGGTCCCTTCGGGAATCGCCCCGCAGTTGACCGCCACCAACGGAGCGTGCTTGCGGTGCGAAAGGTGGTGAATGATCTTCGGAATGTTCTCCTTACCTACCCCGCTCTCACCGGTCACCAGCACCGAAATGTCGGTTGCGGCCACCTGAACAGCCTTAAATACGGCGCGGTCGAGCGCCGACTGGGTTCCGATGATGCCAAAACGCTGCTTTACCTCTTGAACCGTCATTCGACTACAAATTCGAGTTTGAGGGGCTTGCCCGTACGTATGGGGTTGCCCGAAAGTTTGTTGACCACGAAGTCCCCGGTCGCCTCGACCACTACTTTGTGGGCGGTCGGAACCGGTTTTTTGAACTTCAAATCAAGCGTCCGTCCCGTCCACATCGAATTCCATACTTCGCTACCCTTGGCATCATAAATGCGAACGGTAAACCCCAACGTGAGGTTCTCAATGCACTGGCCTTCTTTGGCCACGCACAGCCGCAGGATTCCGGACTGCTTAATGGCCTCTGCCCGCACGCCGAGCTCCAACGTCAAATCCTGAACGCTCCCGTCCGGGAGGCGTGTTTGGGCTCCCGCCACGAGGGCCAATGCGAGCAGCAAGGTGGTCACCAACGCTTTCATGACCGCGGGGCTCGTGCATACCCAACCGCTGTACCCAGAAGGGTGGCGGGGGTACTGCGTTCTACCAATACGTTGACCCATTCCCCAGCGCGGTAGTTTTCGCGCGGAAACACCACCACCGTATTCTGTGTCGTACGTCCAAACAAATCGTCTTCGCTGCGCTTCGAGCGTCCCTCTACAAGCACTTCAAGCGTTTGCCCCACGTAGGCGGCGGTGCGCTCGGCGCTGTGCTTTTGCTGCAGCGCGATGATCTCGCTGAGTCGGCGCTTTTTCACTTCGAGCGGAACATTATCCTCCATCTTACGGGCCGCAAACGTATTTGGGCGCTCAGAGTAGGCAAACATGTACCCGAAGTCGTACTTCACGTACTCCATAAGGCTCAAGGTGTCCTGGTGGTCCTCTTCGGTTTCGCCCGGAAAGCCGGCAATCATATCCTGGCTAAGTCCGCAGCCCGGAATGATGCGGCGAATTCGGTCAATGAGGGCAAAGTACTCCTCGCGGTTGTGTCCGCGGTTCATCTCCTTAAGGATGCGCGAGGATCCGCTCTGCACCGGCAAGTGGATGTACTTGCAAATGTTCGGGTGCGCCGCAATGGCATGCAGCACCTCGTCCTTCATATCCTGCGGATTACTGGTCGAGAAGCGAATGCGCATGTCGGGCACGGCCTGCGCCACCAGGTGCAAAAGGTCGGCAAAATGTACCGCAGTGGCCTGCGCCATGGCGCTGGCTTTGGCAAAATCCTTTTTGAGTCCGCCCCCGTACCACAAGTACGAATCGACGTTTTGGCCGAGGAGCGTGACTTCTTGGTAGCCGTCGTTCCACAGCTGAATCACCTCTTCGACGATGGTCTGCGGGTCGCGGCTCCGCTCGCGTCCGCGGGTAAACGGAACCACACAAAACGTGCACATGTTGTCGCAACCCCGGGTGATGCTCACAAAGGCCGTAATTCCGTTGCCGCCAAGGCGCACCGGCTCAATGTCGTGGTACGTCTCTTCCTTACTGAGGATGACGTTCACGGCCTTGCGCCCTCCGTCCAACTCGTCGAGCAGGTTGGGCAAGTCGCGGTATGCGTCAGGGCCCACCACAAGGTCAACCAGCTTCTCTTCGTCAAAAAACTTCTCGCGGACGCGCTCGGCCATACAGCCCAGGACGCCAATCTTGAGTTCGGGATTCTTAGCCTTCAGGGTGTTGAACTGGTCGAGGCGGTTGCGCACGGTCTGCTCTGCCTTTTCGCGAATCGAGCACGTATTCAGTAGTACTAAATCGGCTTCTTCGAGCTTGTCGGTCGTCTCGTACCCGTCTTTTTGAAGAATGGAAGCGACGATCTCACTGTCCGAAAAATTCATTTGGCACCCGTAGGACTCGAGGTAGAGCTTCTTGCCCTGACCCAGGCCTTCGCGGATCATGACTTCACCTTGGCGCTCTTCGCCGAGCGGGGCACGTTCGATTTCAGAAATTTTGGACATGCTGCAAAAATACGGACTACGTCCGAGCTAACGCGACAAAATGTCAGCCCCAATTTTTAAATGCTTAGCCGAAATTCCGAACGTTACTTTGTACGCGTAAAACTCTGCTCATGTCCCAAAACCTCGTCATCGTCGAATCGCCTGCCAAAGCGAAGACCATTGAAAAATACCTCGGGAGCGCCTTTACCGTGCGCTCTAGCTTTGGGCACATTCGCGATTTACCTGAACGCGGAATCGGAATCGACGTCGCCAAAAACTTCGCCCCCGAGTACGTGGTCAGTGACGACAAAAAGGATGTAGTCGCCCAACTCCGCAAGCTGGCCAAGTCCGCAGAGACCGTCTGGCTCGCGAGTGATGAGGACCGCGAGGGGGAAGCCATTTCGTGGCACCTTGCCGAGGCACTGGACCTCGACATGAGCAAGACAAAGCGCATCGTCTTTCACGAAATCACCAAAACGGCCATTTTGAAGGCCGTGGACAACCCGCGCCACATCGACATGAACCTGGTCAATGCCCAGCAGGCTCGCCGGGTGCTCGACCGACTTGTGGGCTTTGAACTCTCACCGGTCCTCTGGAAGAAGGTGCGCACCGGGCTCAGCGCCGGCCGCGTACAGTCCGTGGCCGTGCGCATGATCGTCGAGCGCGAGCGGGCCATTGAGCAGTTTGTCTCAGACATTGACTTTCGCATGGAGGGCCGCTTTGCGGCTCCGAACGGCTCTGGATTCACCGCTGAATTCCACGGAAACCTCTCTGACCAGGCCGCAGTTGACGCGCTCGCTTCAGCGCTCGCCTTGGGCGGATTTGGAGTCCGCAGCCTCGAGCAAAAGACGGCGCCGCGCAAGCCCGCCGCTCCGTTCACTACCTCAACGCTGCAGCAAGAGGCATCGCGAAAGCTTGGAATGGCCGTGAGCCGCACCATGAGCTTGGCCCAAAAGCTCTACGAGAACGGACACATTACCTACATGCGTACCGACTCGGTCAACCTTTCAGACGAAGCCGTGAACGGCGCACGGAGCGCCATCACCGAGATGTACGGTGCCGATTTCGCCCAAACCCGCCGCTACACGACCAAAAGTGCCGGGGCCCAAGAGGCGCACGAAGCCATTCGCCCGACGAATATGATGGTGAAGTCCGCGGGAGGCGACGCCGCCGAGAAAAAACTCTACGAGCTCATCTGGAAGCGCACCCTCGCCAGCCAAATGGCCGACGCCCAAATCGACCGCACGGTGGCGCACTTGAGCAATTCCGCGGCCGAATTCATCGCACGCGGCGAAATGATTGCCTTCGAGGGCTTTCTCAAAGTGTACCGCGAGGGGGTTGACGAAGAAGAGGACGAGGCCGGAATGCTTCCGCCGCTTAAGCAGGGCGACTCGGTTGAACTCCGCAGCGCCATGGCCACGCAGCGATTTACGCGCCCTCCAGGTCGCTTCACCGAAGCCACCTTGGTCAAATCTCTTGAAGAAGAGGGTATTGGCCGTCCATCAACCTACGCTCCAACCATTTCGACCATCCAAAAGCGCGGCTACGTCGCCAAGGGCGTGCGCGAGGGCGAGGTTCGCCATGTGGCCTTTGCAGAATGGACCGGCGGAAGCCAATGGAACTGGGCGCAGCGCGAAGAAAAATTCGGTTCTGACAAGGGCCGTCTCGTGCCCACAGACATCGGCAACCTCGTCACCGACTACCTCGTCGCCCACTTTGGTGGGGTCATGGACTACTCGTTCACCGCCAAGATGGAGGCCCAGTTTGACGAAGTCGCCGAAGGCCGCGCCGAATGGCAGACCATTTTGGGCGACTTCTACTCGAAGTTTCACCCGCTGGTCACGCAGTCTGAAGAGAGCGAACGCGTTCGTTCGGTCCGCGTACTCGGAACCCACCCCGAAAGCGGACGCCAAGTTTCTGCGCGCCTTGCACGGTTCGGACCTGTAGTCATGCTGGGCGGCGGCGACGGAGATGAGGCAGACGCCAAATTTGTCGGAATCCCCGAACCGTTCACCCTAGATAAAATAACGCTTCCCGAGGCCCTGGAGCTCCTTCGACTTCCCCGAGTCGTAGGCACCTACGAGGGCAAGCCATTGCGCGCCAACTTCGGTCGATTCGGACCCTATGTACAGTGGGACAAGACGTTTGCGAGCATTACCGCTCCGTTAACGCCCCTGAGCGTCACCGAAGCCGAAGCCATTGAGTTGGTTCAGGCCAAGATCGCTTCAGCTGCTGCCGCGGTCATGAAGATTTTCTCAACCCCCGAAGGCGAAGTTGAGCTTCGCAAGGGCCGGTTTGGTCCCTATCTGAAGTGGGGCAAAGAGAATGTAAAAATTCCGCGCGGAACTGAACCCGAGTCCTTGACCGCCGACGACGTGCTCGAGCTCATCTCAAAGCACCAACCAAGCTCCGGCGCCAAAGGCCGAGGCAAGTCTGGGGCGAAATCCGCAGGTAAATCCGCAGGCAAAACCAAGAGCCGCGCTGCAAGTTCGCGCTCAAAAAAGTAAGCAATGGGGACTGAATGGCTTGAACCCGTTCCGCTGGACTTTAGCCAGCAATGGCCCGCAGAAACGCTTGGCGCCAGCATTGAACTCAACCGAGCTGAGCTTCCTGACCTCAGGGGGGCACGCATCGCACTAATTGGCGTTCCGGAGCAGCGCGCAGCCGCCCACGACGTGGCCGACAGCGTGCGCCGTGCCCTGTACCCGCTGTACTGGGGCCCGTGGGACCTACGCGTGGTGGACCTCGGAAACCTTCGCCCTGGCCGGGACCGCGTAGACACCTTGGTCGCCGTTGAAGAATTGGCGGTTGAGGTACTCACATACGGATGCATTCCCGTGTTCCTCGGAGCCGGGTCTGACTGGCCTTTGGGCGTCTACCGCGCCTACGGAAAGATGGAGCAAACGATTAATGC
>JBDLUG010000064.1:0-8569 GCA_039805405.1 Bacteroidota bacterium | reverse complement strand
GATCGGAACCCTCATGATCATCCAACTCTGGATTTACGTCAACGCCATCGGACTCATCATCGGATTTGAGCTCAACGCGTCGATGGCTCGGGCTAAAAAATCGGCAATTACCGGCAATTAAGTACTGAACACTAGTAAGTACTGAACACCAGATGTCTGTACGTTTTCGAATTATATAATCGCAAAAAGATCAGCAATGGCTTTATATCAGGCTAAATATTGCATTATCTGCGTCTAGCGGGGATCCGAATGCGCAGTTTTGAACATCTAATTCAATTCGGACTCACCCTAGCGAGCCCATTTTGCTCTAAGGGTATCCATTAAATCATCCCATTGCGGTATCGTGCGGCCCGGTTGGATGTACCAAACCAAGATTCCAAAAAGGACTAAATCCTTAAGTACGACACTCCAAACCAACGAAAGTGGAAGCGGAATTGCAGAAAAAATTGCAACCGCAATTAATGGAGCGAGCTTTCGGTGGTTGGCATTCCAGGGTAGCAATCCAAATTGACGCCACACAAGAACTAACCTAAGGGTGTTGTTTAAAACGTACGCAAATGCCATTCCCCATGCAGCTCCCAAGAGGCCGTACTCTGGGATCATCCACCATTCAAGGGCAACCATCGCCGACAAAGTCACCAAACCAATCCAAAGGTTGTATCGGTACGAATCTGAATTCGTAATGATTGCCCAATTAAGACCAGTGGCTAAGTCCACTAGTTTTCCCAAGGCAACCACGATAAAAAGGGGCTTCAAAACTTCATATCCTGAAGTAGGCAAGCTAACTATTAGTACATCAATATGGTTCAATACGATCACCAACATAAGCATGCCTAAAAAAAGTTGCACAAATGAAGCGTTCGAATAAATCTGGCCAACTTTCAAATAGTCACGCTGTTTCATAAGCCGGCTCAATGTAGACAATGAAGATGACGCTAGTGCACGAGTTGGCAAGTCAAGTACTGAACCTAAGTTCTTGGCCAAATCCAAAAATGCTAGTTGCGAAAGAACTAAAAAATGACCTACCAGAATTCCATCAAGCTGTAAAAACGCTTGTGACACGATGCCCAGTACAACCATAAACCCGGCATAATTAGCCATTCCGGATACAGACGCGATAGGTTCTACCGAACTTGACTTAGGGATTGATTGTACCGCAAGGATAAACAGTACGAAGTGGTTCACAGCATAAACCACTCCGTTTAACCATAAAAAAGTCCGCACGTCAATCCCTCCCAAGTAGCACCAAATTAGGAGTATGGATTGGAGCACTCGTACCGTCACGTTATTGGCAAATAGACCGTACTGAGCCTTGTAACGGGCCGCAAATAGTGCACTACCTAATTCAAAAAACCACTGCCCTAACATTAAGGCAAGAAGTAGTCCCCCGAAATCCACAAAAAGTTCTGGAGCACTACTAAATCGGGCCAACGCAGGTCCCGCCCACCACGCTGCAGCAAGTACTAAGATTCCGCCAATACCCGAACCCGTAAGCGCGATACGAACTACTCTAGTCTCGGATTCGGGGTGCGGGGGTATGAAGCGTTGTATGACTTTATTGAAGCCAAATGTACTTAGCCCCCCAAGCACCGCTGAGAGACCTAGCATCAACGTTAGCAATCCCCAAAACTCTTCTTCACCAGCAAAAACGAGTGGAAATAATACAATTTTATTGAGCAATCCGAGTCCCTGCCCCATGTAAAGGGCAATCGTACCAGAAATGGATTGCGTTCGAATGCTGCCCACAAATTCAGTTCATTGGTTCAATGTTGCGCTCTGGTGCGAGAGTTAATTCACAACTTCGCACAGGAATCTAAATCAGTTCAAATTGGGTTGGTTGAAGCGAAGGTACGGCGGCCATTTTTGCCGTAAACTTGCGGACTATGAAAGAGATTCTAAGAACCGCCAGCCGCTCTTGGCTTTATCCACTTCTCGCACTTATTGCCGCAAACTTCATTTATTTTGCGCCAGTAGTGTTTCAAGGCAAGCAAATTCCGCAAGACGACATCAAACTCGGAATCGCTAAAGGAAAAGAAATTGTCGACTACAGGGCCGAAACTGGTGATGAACCCCTTTGGACGAATGCGATGTTTAGTGGGATGCCGACATTTCAGATGTCTACCGTTTACCCGAACAATGTGCTTCAGTATGTGTCTAAGTCGTTCACTGCCTTAGGGGCATCATCGAGTGTGTACATCGTCGCCCTGCTCATGCTTGGCTTCTTCTTTTTGCTTCGGGGCGAAAAAGTGGACCCTTGGCTGAGCGTAGCCGGTGCCGTGGCATTCGGGTTCAGCGCATTTTTCATTATTTCGCTGGCCGCAGGGCACAACGCAAAGATTCGCACGGCGGCCTACATGGCTCCGCTAGTACTCGGCGTACTCCTCACCTACCGCGGCCGCACGGCGCTTGGATTCTTTGTGGCAGCCCTGGCGACGGGTTTGAGCATCCAATCCAATCACTTTCAGATAACGTACTACACGGCGATTCCGGTGCTGGCCGTTTCGATAGCCTACCTCGTGGCGGCCATTAAAGAGGGCAGCGCCAAGCAATGGGTGCTGCGTTCGGCGCTCCTTCTCGCCGCGGCGGTGGTCGGAATCGGTCCCAACATCGGCAACCTGTGGTCAACCTATGCCTACACCAAGGCCACCATGCGCGGAGGCCATTCGGACCTCACTCCGGTAGCAGACAGCACCGCTGCAGCGCCCGCGGCAAAAGCCGAAGGTCTCGACTTTGACTACGCCATGTCGTGGTCGTACGGTGTGACTGAGTCACTCAACTTATTCATCCCGAACCTCATGGGTGGCGGCGCAAAGCAGGACTACAGCAGCACCAAAACCTACGAAACCCTTTCGCGCATCTTTCAGCAGCAGGGCCTCGGCGGCGAACGACTTCGCGAAACCGTCAACCAGTACAGCGGTTCGTTCCTGTACTGGGGCGACCAAAGTCTGGTGAATGGTGCCTACTACCTGGGTGCTGTGGCGGTCTTTCTCTTTGTGCTTGGCCTGTTGACCGTGCGCGGAACCACCCGCAACTGGGTTCTTGGCGCCCTGCTCGCGAGCCTCGTGCTTGCTTGGGGTAAAAACGCGGAATTCATCAACCGCTTCCTCTTTGAGGCGCTGCCGCTGTACAACAAGTTCCGCGTGCCGTCGATGGCGCTCGTGGTTGCCTTTTTGACGGTGCCCTACCTCGGGTTTGTGGGCCTTCAGCAATGGATTTCAGGTGATTTGAGCGCCGACCAAAAGCAGCGAAAGCTGCTAATGGCTGCCGGTATTTCAGGCGGAATCGCCGCACTGGTCGCCCTCTTAGGGCCTGCCCTGTTCTCGCTCGAAGGACTGAACGACGCCAACCTTGGCCAGCAAGGATTTGACCTCGGAATCATCGAAGAAGACCGCGCCAACTTGATGCGCAGTTCGGCGTGGCGCAGCCTTCTTTTTGTACTCGCCGCCGCTGGGCTGCTCTGGCTTCAACTCAAAGGGCGGGTGAAGCCCGCTGTATTCGCTGCCGCGCTCGTTGGACTTGTCGTGGCTGACCAGTGGACGTTCGACCGCGACCAACTAGGTTCCGACGATTTTGTGAGCGAGCGTGAATTCAACGCGGCCTTTGCACCGACTCCCGCCGACGAGTTCATTCTCAAGGACACAGACCTGCACTACCGCGTCTACAACACGACCGCCGGACTGACCAGCGACAGCTACACCTCGTACTTTCACAAGAGCATTGGCGGGTACCACGGAGCCAAGTTGGCCCGCTACCAGGACCTGATTGAGCGCCAGCTCTCACAGGGCAATATTGCCGCCTTCAGCATGCTCAATACCAAGTGGGTGATCATGCAGGACCAGCAGTCGGGCGTCATGCAGGCACAGCCAAACATGAGTGCATGCGGCAATGCCTGGTTCCCAGCCGAAATCCGCCAAGTGGCGAACGCCGACGAGGCCATGGCTGCGTTGAGCGGATTTGACCCCATGCAGACGGCCATTGTTGAGCAGGGCGTCGATGCCGAGCGCCTGATGAATTCCCAGGCTCCCGATTCGACGGCGCGCATCACGTTAACGGCCTACGACCCTAAGGTGATGAAGTACGCGGTTGAAGGGCTCACGTCGAATTCCACGGCGGTGTTCTCTGAGGTGTTTTATGAGGTTCCCGG
The DNA here is from genome assembly GCA_039805405.1 of Bacteroidota bacterium. Classification (GTDB taxonomy): domain Bacteria; phylum Bacteroidota; class Bacteroidia; order Flavobacteriales; family Schleiferiaceae; genus TMED14. Next base: position 4,425 of record JBDLUG010000064.1, on the reverse strand, counting down.
CCAGCGCTGGGTCGCTACGGCAGACGGAGTCGAAATCCCCGTGGCCCGTGTAAACTACGTGCTGCGTGCTGCAGTCATTCCGGCGGGGACCAAAGAGGTAGAATTCCGTTTCAAACCTGAGACGTACACCACCGGAAGCATGCTTGACGGAGGCTTCTCTTTGCTGCTTCTTGCCTCGCTCGGATTCGCCCTTTGGACCGAATTCAAGCGCCGCCGCAGTGCCTAAACGCATCTTAGTCGCGACGTACTACTGGCCACCTGCGGGTGGTCCAGGGGTGCAGCGATGGCTTAAAACGGCCCTCGCACTAAGGCAGCTCGGCCACGACGTCGAAGTCCTCACGGTAGACCCGGCGTTTGCGACATATCCACTTCGCGACACAAGTCTCACGGCAGAGGCCGAGGGCATTACCGTCCACGCAACCCGAGCGATGGACTGGTTTGGAGCCTACCAAAAACTCACACGCAGAAAAGAGGTTCCGTTCAGCGGGTTCGCCAACCAGGCTGGGCGACCAGGACCGATCCAGCGCCTTTCTCGCTGGGTTCGCGGCAACCTGTTCATCCCTGACCCACGACGTGGTTGGAACCGCTTCGCGGTCGCCGAAGCACTGAAGCAGCACGACCGCAAGCCCTATGATTTAGTGGTGACTAGCGGGCCGCCCCACTCTACGCACTTGATTGGGCTCGAACTGCAGCAGCGCGGAATGCGCTGGTGGGCAGACTTTCGCGACCCTTGGACCGACATTTACTACTACCGAATGTTCTATCCGTCGGCCTGGGCCCGACACCGTGACGCCCAGCTTGAACTAAAGGTTCTAGAACGTGCCGAACGGGTACTGACCGTGTCCGACGACCTCAAACGTTTGCTCGCAAGCAAACTGAACGGTGATTCCGCCAAGTTTGTGGTGGTTCCAAACGGATACGATCCGTCAGACTTCGCTGCCAACGCCCCTGTGCCCCACAACCCAGTGCGCACGCTGGTGTACACGGGTACGCTTACCCTTGACTACCCACTTGAAGCGCTTTATGCTGCGCTGCGAACCTACTGTGCAGCACACGGGGCCCTGTCGCTTGTGTTTGCTGGACGCCCCGCCCAAGAGGCCAAGGACGCCCTCGAGGCATTGACCCGCGAGCTTCCCTTGAGCGTAGAATTCAAAGGCTACCTGCCGCACGCCCAAAGCGTGGCCTTGCTTCAAGCTGCCGACGCGCTGCTGCTGCTCATTCCCGAGCTCCCCAACAACCGCGGAATCCTTACAGGCAAACTTTTTGAATACCTTGGAAGCGGTCGCCCCATCTGGGGGTTTGGACCCGTCGACGGGGACGCCAACGCCATTTTGCGCGAAACCCAGGCAGGCGGTCTCTACGAAGACGCACTGGTCGCGGCAGAAGCCCTAGCCCAATGGCCCGAGCAGGGCGCACGCCATGAGGCCCGCTCCCGCTACACCCGCCTCGGCATCGCCGAAGGCTTGGCGGCTTACTTTGACAAGTAGTAGTTCCGCTCGCTGTACAGCTTTCTGAAGAGCGGATCGCGCAGCGAATCAATAAAGTAGATGGCCTCGCCCGTCGACTTCATCTGGGGCCCCAGCGTCTTGTTCACGTCAGGGAACTTGTGGAAGCTGAACACCGGAACCTTAATCGCCCATCCGCCTTTTTTGGGATTGAACGTGAAGTCGGTGACCTTCTTGGTTCCGAGCATCACCTTGGTCGCTGCATTCACATAGGACTCTTGGTAGGCCTTGCAAATGAACGGAACCGTGCGCGACGCACGCGGATTTGCCTCGATGATGAACACAGTGTCGTCCTTAATGGCGAACTGGATGTTGATGAGACCAACGGTTCCGAGCGCACGCGCAATCGTGTGGGTGTGGTCAATGATTTGCTGCATCACCAGCTCACCGAGGTTGAACGGGGGCAGGGTTGCGTTTGAATCACCTGAGTGCACGCCACAGGGCTCGATGTGCTCCATGATTCCGATGATGTAGACGTTCTCGCCGTCGCAAATGGCATCGGCTTCGGCCTCAATCGCTCCATCCAAGTAGTGGTCGAGCAGCACGCGGTTGCCAGGGAAGTCCTTAAACAGTTCCACCACGTGGGTTTCGAGATCGTCGTGGTTGATGACGATTTTCATGCCCTGACCGCCCAGTACATAAGACGGGCGCACCAAGATGGGGTATCCCAGCTTTTCGGCCACTGCGCGGGCCTCGTCGGGACGGGTAATCACGTCGAACCGAGGGTACGGAATTCCGTGCTCGTGAAGCAGTGTCGAGAAGCGTCCGCGGTCTTCGGCGAGGTCGAGCGACTGGTAGCTAGTTCCGACAATCGGAATTCCGAAGCGGTCAAGCTTTTCGGCCAACTTGAGGGCCGTCTGGCCGCCGAGCTGCACGATGACGCCCACGGGCTTCTCGTGGCGAATGATGTCGTAGATGTGCTCCCAGAACACCGGCTCGAAGTAGAGCTTGTCGGCCGTATCAAAGTCGGTCGAAACCGTTTCAGGGTTGCAGTTAATCATGATGGTCTCAAAACCCTCCTCTTTGGCCGCCAGCACTCCGTGCACGCAGCTGTAGTCGAATTCGATTCCCTGGCCGATGCGGTTGGGACCGCTACCCAAAACGATGATTTTTTTGCGGTCGCTTGACGGACTGTCGTTGCGGGCGCTCAACTCACCGGGCTTGCCGGAACCGCGTTCAAACGTCGAGTAGTAGTAGGGCGTCTGAGCCTGAAACTCTGCGGCACACGTATCCACGAGCTTCCACACCCGTTCGATTCCGAGCGCTACCCGCAGGTCGTGCACCTCGCTCTCGAGGCAGCGAACCATGTGGGCAATTTGGCGGTCGGCGAATCCCTTCATCTTGGCTTCGAGCAGCAAGTCGCTGGGCAGTGAGCCGAGTTGGTGCGCCTCGAGGCGTCGCTGTGTGAGCATGAGGTCTTCGATTTCGCGCAGGAACCACATGTCGATCTTGGTGATTTCGTGGATCTTGCGAAGCGGAATTCCCATTTGCATCGCATCGTACAAGACGAATACGCGGTCCCAGCTCGCGTGCTCAAGTTTGTGCAGGATCACCTTTTGGTCCGTCAGACCCTTGCCGTCAGCTCCCAATCCATTCCTTCGAATTTCGAGCGATTGGGCCGCCTTGTGCAGTGCCTCCTGAAAGCTGCGTCCGATGCCCATCACCTCGCCCACCGACTTCATTTGCAGGCCGAGGCGGCGGTCGGCGCCTTCAAACTTGTCAAAATTCCAGCGCGGAATCTTCACAATGACATAGTCGAGCGTCGGCTCAAAGTAGGCCGTGGTCGTCTTGGTAATCTGGTTGTTGAGCTCGTCAAGGGTGTAGCCAATGGCCAACTTAGCCGCGATTTTGGCAATGGGGTAGCCGGTTGCCTTCGATGCGAGCGCCGAAGAGCGCGACACGCGCGGATTAATCTCGATGGCTACGATATCCTCCTTTTCGTCTGGGCTTACTGCGAACTGCACGTTGCATCCGCCGGCGAAGTTTCCGATCGAACGCATCATCTTAATCGCCATGTCGCGCATGCGCTGGTAGGTCGTGTCTGACAGCGTCATGGCCGGGGCCACGGTGATGGAATCGCCGGTGTGGATGCCCATCGGATCCATGTTCTCAATCGAACAAATGATGATGACGTTGTCGTTGGCATCGCGCAGCAGCTCGAGCTCAAATTCCTTCCAGCCCACGAGGGCCTTGTCGATGATGACCTCGTGTATGGGGCTGGCCTCTAAACCGCGCTGCAGGGCGCTGTCAAACTCTTCTTTGGTCCAGACAAAGCTCGCACCGCTTCCGCCCAGCGTAAACGAAGCGCGCACGCATAAGGGGTAGCCAAACTCCTGCGCGATCTCTTTACCCTTGAGGTAGCTGGTCGCGATCTTGGCCGGAGCATACGGAATCTCGATCTGGTCGAGCAGGTTCTTGAACTTATCTCGGTCTTCGGTAATGTTGATGGCCTCAATGTCGACGCCGATGATTTGGACTCCGTACTGTTCCCAGAGGCCTTGCTTGTCGGCTTCAATGCACAGGTTCAGCGCGGTCTGGCCACCCATTGTGGGAAGCACGGCATCGATCTTTTGTTCTTTAAGGATCTTCTCGAGGCTCTCGACCTCGAGGGGCAGAAGGTAGATGTGGTCAGCCACGACCTCGTCGGTCATGATGGTCGCAGGGTTCGAATTGATAAGCGAAATCTCGATTCCCTCCTCGCGTAGCGAACGCGAAGCCTGTGAACCCGAATAGTCGAATTCACAAGCTTGGCCGATGACGATTGGACCTGATCCAATCAGGAGTACGTGCTTAATGTCGTGGTTACGTGGCATGATCTTCAGGAACTTAGTCAAATATCGGTCTCAACCTGCGGCAAACGGCTCGCGCAGGCACAAAAAAAAGGTGCTGCTTGCGCAACACCTTCAATGGGTTTGAATCC
>JBDLUG010000063.1:0-8673 GCA_039805405.1 Bacteroidota bacterium | reverse complement strand
CCTTTGAACTGTTGATCGGCTCCTCGAGTGCGATCATCGTTTCGGTGTTCGAAACGCCCGGAATGTCGCTGATCTTAAAGATGATGTCTTTGGCGTGCTTGGTGTCCTGGCAGCGAATCTTGGCGAATATTCCGAAACGGCCCGTAGCGATGTGGGCGACGGTAACTTCTGGAATCGCCTTGAGTGCATCAATCACCTCGTGCGTGGCTGAGGTCTTGCTTAAGTAGACGCCGACAAAGGCGATGAATCCGTAGCCGAGCTGGTCGTAGTCCACCTGAAGGCTGGCCCCCTTGATAATTCCGGCCTTTTCGAGCTTTTTCACGCGAACGTGAATGGTTCCGGGGCTCACGCTCAGCTCTTTGGCAATATCCGTGTAGGTTTTACGGGCGTCTTCAAGCAGGTGGCGCAGAATTTCGCGGTCGACGTTGTCAAGTTTCATCAGAATCAATTAAGCCTTGTAAAACGGAAGCGAAACTACCTCAGCCTTGAGGGCCTTGCCGCGAATTTCAACCAGCACAATGCTGCCCGGAGCCGCCGAGGCGGTCGGAACGTAGGCCATTCCGATGGCCTCGTTGAGTGATGGAGCCATGGTTCCGCTCGTCACCTCGCCCACCGCATTGCCGTCGGCGTCTACAATGGGGTACCCGTGGCGCGGAACACCGCGCTCGAGCAGCTTAATACCCACGAGTTTGCGCGCAACTCCAGCTTCCTTTTGGGCCTTGAGGGCCGCGGAATTGGTGAACTCCTTGGTGAACTTGGTGATCCACCCGAGGCCCGCCTCAATCGGCGAAGTCGTGTCGTCGATGTCGTTGCCATAGAGGCAGAACCCCATTTCGAGACGCAGGGTGTCGCGGGCTCCGAGGCCGATGGGCTCGAGACCAAAGGGTGCTCCAGCCGCAATAATCGCGTCCCAGGCAGCAGCGGCGTGTGCATTGGGTACGTAGATTTCAAAGCCTCCCGCGCCGGTGTAGCCGGTGGCACTTACCACGACGTTAGGGACGCCAGCGAAGCTTCCGATGCCAAAGGTGTAGTAGGTCATGGATCCGAGGTCAAGGTCCGTGAGGGACTGAAGCGCCTGAGCCGCCAGAGGGCCCTGAACGGCCAAGAGTGCCGTGTCTTCAGAAACGTCGGTCATTGTGACGTCAAAGTTGCCCGCATACTGCTGCAGCCACGACCAGTCCTTGGCCATGTTGCTGGCGTTCACGACCAGCATGTAGGTGGTGTCGTTCACGCAGTAGACGAGTAGATCGTCCACGATTCCGCCCGTGGTATTCGGAAGGCAGCTGTACTGCACCTTGCCCGGCGTGAGCTTGGCGACATCGTTGCTCGTCACAGAATTCAAAAACGCGGTGGCCTCTGCCCCTTTGACCCAGAATTCGCCCATGTGCGACACGTCAAACATTCCGACTTTTTGGCGCACGACGTGGTGCTCGTGGCTCACGCCCGCGTACTGCACGGGCATTTCGTATCCGGCGAACGGAACCATTTTGGCGCCAAGCGCAACGTGCTGGTCGTAGAGGGGGGTCTTTTTGAGCTGTTCCATAAAAAATTGATGCCGGGCGGGTTAGCCGTGCACGTATTGAGGGTTGGTAAAGGTGGCGACGACGGTCGCCTCGTAGGCAAGAAGTTCCTTCCAGAGGCGGTCCACCTCGGCGCGGTCGCCGTACTGGCGGGCGAACTTCAGAAACATCGTGTAGTGGTTGGCTTCTGAGGCCATCAAGCGGCTGTAAAAGCTTGCTAACTCAGCGTCCTGCACCGATTCGCTCAGGACGCGAAAGCGCTCACAGCTTCGGGCTTCAATGAGGGCCGCAAGGAGCAGACGGTGCACCAAACGCTTCATTCGGTCGCCGTGGGGCGCAAAAAACTTCGTGATTGACGCCACGTACTCGTCCTTGCGCTCGCGCCCCAGCGTGAGGCCGCGCTCGAGAATCCGCTTGTGAACCATTTCAAAATGGCTCATTTCTTCGCGGGCCAAAGCGGCCATTTCGGTGACGAGGTCGCTCAGCTCGGGGTAGGTAATCATGAGCGAAATCGCGGTTGACGCGGCCTTTTGCTCGCAGTACGCGTGGTCGGTCAAGATGTCGCTGAGGTGCATTTCGGCAGCGGACGCCCAGCGCGGATCGGTCGGAAGTTGAAGCCCAAGCATAGTCAGGCACAAAAGTACGCCCGAGAAGACCGATCTTCGGGCCCATGATCAAGCACTGGAGGTGGTGGTTTACCCTTGTCGTCGTGACATTCGTCGTGGGGTCTCCCAACCCTGCCGTAGAACTCGAACGCACGGCAGACTGGAACGAAGTCTGGATGGAGGGCCCCGTTCGGGCCGTGGTCGTGCCCGACTTCGGAGTGATGCACGTGCGCGACGGCAAAATTGAAGGCTACGACGTTCAGCTGCTTGAGTTGTGGTCCCGATCGTCAGGACACCCCATTCACTGGACCTTTGCCTCAAGTGTCTCTGAGGCCCTCGAAGCGGTGCGCAGCGGCCAAGCGGATGTGGCACTGGGGGCGATTCCGCCCGACGCACTAGGAGATTTGCAGCCCACTGCAGCGGTGCGAAGGTTCACCTGGGTGCGGGTCGGACCCGAGGGCCCCACGATGGTTCCCAACGGCTACCCGAAGCCGCTTTGGATGCTGCAAGCCGACAGCCTGCAGCTTGAGGTTGCACAGAGTCCAATGTTTCGGTTTGCCGAACCCGATTCTGTGGGGTGGTTAATGCCAAAGTACGTAGCCGAGAGCTACAGGTTGCGCGGAACCCCCATCGCCAAAGGAAGCATGCACTGGGCCGTTCGGCCCGGAGACAGTTTGCTGACCGCCGAACTCAATAGCCACCTTAGAAGCAGAACGGTACAACGTACGGTGGGCGCATGGTCACGGCAGACTGCGCCGCGCCGCGACACCTCACTGTCCCGGTTTGACGTTCAACTCACGGGCCACGACAGCTGGGATCGGGCCACGCTCACCGCGCTGATTTTTACCGAAAGCCGCTTCAACACAGGCATTGTCTCGCCCGCGGGAGCCACCGGATTAATGCAGCTGATTCCATCCACCGCAGAACGCATGAACCGTGGACCGGTCGACTTGACAGACCCCGCCCAAAACATACGGGTGGGCCTGCGCTACCTTCGGTACCTGGACTTGTTTTGGCACGACCGCGGAGTTCCGCCCGAGGAACGGCTGCCCTTTGTCATGGCTTCGTACAATACGGGGCCCGCACCTGTAGAACGTGCACAAAAAAAGGCAGCTAAAGAGGGGTACGACCCACTCATTTGGTTCGGAAACGTGGACCAAATTGCCCGTGGACCAGGATCGCACTACGCCCGAAAGACAGCCTATCTAAGCCGGCAGTACCGAGGCTACCTGAGCGCACTACGTCAGGCATCCCGAGCGGCCACAGCAAGCCCCGCTGCTAAAACTGAAAGTAAATAAACGGCTGGCTCTCGGCCGCCATAAATTGGTAGCCCACGAGAACTCCAACCACCGCAGCTCCCAGCAACCAAGCGGGGTGCAGTGACGAAAATGCCGACCGGTAGCTTTCTTTGAGGCGCTCTGGGATCCAGTGGATTCCGAACCCAAGTGCAAGCACCAGTGCGGGTCGCCACCAGGCCGCAAGCATCGCCAGCGAAGGCGGAACGGACCAACCCGTAGTCAGCTGATCCAGCATCGCCATGGCCGTGTCCCAGTCCGGGGCCCGAAACCAAATTCGGGTAAACGTGATAAACAGCAAGGTCACACCTACCCCGAGGGCCTTGAGGGGCCACGTGCCCACCCCGTAGGGACGGATCCGAGACCACTGTTTGTAGGCCACAAGCCCGAGGCCGTTAAGACCGCCCCACACCACAAAATTCCATGAGGCGCCGTGCCACAGGCCTCCGAGAAGCATGGTAAGGAGCAGGTTGACGTTGGTATTGAATCCGCGTCGAAAGGCAGGAATAAATTGGTACATCAGCAAAAAGGCGAGCACGGTCGCGGCAAGCCCGTAGGACACAGCTGAAGTCGGCGCCCACCAAGCGAGGCCAAACAATCCTGCAAAAATCAGGATGTAGCTGGCGACAGACCCACTGCGGTTTCCGCCCAAGGGAATGTAGAGGTAGTCCTTGAGCCAGCTCGATAGGGACATGTGCCAGCGCTTCCAAAAATCAGCTACACTCTGGGCCTTGTAGGGCGAGTTGAAGTTTTTGGTGAGCGTGAAGCCCATCCACAGAGCGATTCCGATGGCGATGTCGGTGTAGCCGCTGAAGTCTGCATAGACCTGCATGGTGTAGGCGAGCAGTCCGAGCGCGTTCTCCCACCCCGTGTACAGCGTGGGTTGGCTAAAAATTCGGTCAGCGAGGTGCACCGCCAGAAAGTCGGCCAAAATCACTTTTTTGAGGAATCCGTTCAAAACCCAGAACATACCCAGGCCAAATTGGCTTCGCGTCACCGAATAGGGTTGGTAGATCTGCGGTACGAACTCGCTGGCCCGCACGATGGGTCCGGCCACGAGCTGTGGAAAAAAGCTTACATAAAATGCAAAGTCGGTGAAGCGGCGGACGGGTTCGAGCTGGCGGCGGTAGATGTCGACCGTGTAGCTCAAGCACTGAAACGTGTAAAACGAGATGCCTACAGGCAGCAGGATGACGTCCTCGACAAAGTTGGTGCCCAGCTGTCCGTTCGCCCAACCCGCCCAGAACGGTGTGGGTGTCCAGGCCATGCCCGTGAGGTCGTTCCAGACTTCGGCCGCAAAGTAGGCGTACTTAAAAAAGAAGAGTACGCCCAAGTTGCTGACGATGCTGACGGCAAGCAGCAGCTTTCGCGCGATGCTGCGCTGTGTTCGGTGCAGCGCATGCCCCACCCCGTAGTCCACGGCAGTGGTAAAAATGAGCAGCACGACGTACCACTGGCTCGTGTGGTAGTAAAAAAACCAGCTCACCAGCATCAAGTAGGCGTTGCGCAGGGCCAGCCGGCGCTCGAGGCCGGCAAAACCGACCAGAACCACCGCAAAAAAGATCCAGAACCCCAACTCTAAAAAGGTCCAGGGGCGGCTCGCCTCGGCGTAGAGCAGGGATTTCAGCGCGTCTACCATGCGGTCGATTCTTGGTGGCGAAGGTAGGCCTTGGTGAACGCGCTCGCGAACCAGTCCGCGTGGGCTTGGTAGCCTGCTTGACTCAGGTGGATTCCGTCAGGGCGGGCCCAGTCGTTGGCCATCCAGCGACGCACTGAAGTGTAGCCGCCCATGAGTGCAAAGAAGTCAAAAACGGCTCCGCGGTGTTTGGCTGCAAGGCGAAGCATGGCACGCTGTACCCAGATTCCGTGCGGATTAGTGGCGCCCTTGTACAGTGCGTCGTTGTTGGTGAGCCAAATGAACTGTGCGTTCGGGTTGACCCGACGCACCGCGGCCACCAAGCTGTCGTAGCGCAGTTCGAAGGCCAGCGTATCGAATTCCCCGCGGGCTTTGTGGGCGTCGTTGATTCCGAGGCCAAATACGACCACGTCTGGCGGAAGCTCGCGCATCTGCGACTCAAAGCGCACCGCCTTAAGGTAGCTATGGGTTGCCGCACCATTGACGCCTACCGAATGGTAGCGCACTCCGTTCGGGTCCGCGGGGCGAAAGAGCACGCCCTCGAGGCTCAACGTATCCCGTCGCCCCTTGCGCGGAATCCAATCCACCCGCAGCGTATCGATGGGGCGGTCAAAGCGCACTTCGATTCCGTCAGAGCGGCGCAGCACCTCGGCCACCGGCCCTTTAATCGATGGTGGATTAATGCTGTCGGAATTCGGATAAAAGAGCAGTACGGACGACGCCTGAAGCGGCAACTCCTTGTGATGCATGCTGAACCCCGACGAATCGCCCGTGAAGGCACGAATGCCTGCGAAGCCCCAGGGTCCGCGGTGCTGCGGAACCGAACAGCGCTGCCCCGTCCAGGTTCCGTACGTGGTCACCGTGTAGCTGCGCGGATTGTTCGTGCCCGCCACACCGTACGGGTAAAGCCAGCCCACCGAACCGTGAAGGTCTGGGCTGATTGCATGTAGCCCGCGGCGCACCGCGTCGGTCAGCATCCCCGCCTGAACGTGGGAGCCTCCGATGTGAATAATGTTGAGGCTGCCCCTACCCTCGTACACAAGCGTGTCAAGTCGGCTCCATACGCGCTGAAAGGCAGAATCACCCGCAGGAAACAGCAGTTCAGGCGTGCCCGCCGGCGCTATCTGGGCCCGCAGCGTCGCCACCCCAAGCAGCAGGCCAAAGGCCAACGTACTACTTCGCATGGCGCGCAAGTTCTTGTTCGAGTGCAGCGGCCAATGCCTTGCCGACTCTTTGGGCTCCGTTGGGCGTAAAGTGAATGTGGTCCGAGCCCGCTAGCGGTGGATTTCGTGCCACCCAATCGGTCATGCTTCCGCGTCCGCCCATGAATTCGTACACATCAAAAAATGCCGCACCCTGCACGTGCGCCGCGGTGCGCAAGGCGTCGCGGACCTCGTCTACAAATGGGTAGGACTCCCATTCAGTACCGACTTTATGGGCCATATCGCTCGGCCCAATGACGAGCACATCTGCCTCAGGGAGCGCCTTTTGAATCACGGCAATCTGGCGCGCAAAGGCGCGGCCATAACGCTCGACTTCGGCGGCGGATTTGAAGTACGGAACCGCGTTTCCGCCAAACTGCAAAATGACCAAGCCAGGATTCGCCTGCACAAGCGACGCACTAAAGTGGCTGGCGTCAATGCGCTTAAACCCGAGTCCGTCGGCGCCCCGCATCGACACGTTGTCTACGGCCACGCCGTTGAGGCCGTCCCAAGCTGCTCCGTAGCACAGCGGACTCTCACCCTTGAACTCAACCCGAACGCGGCTCATGGGGCGCGGAGCCTTGAATTCCATCAGGCCCGGATCCCCTTGGGCGTAGTAGCGAATGTGGGCCAAGCTGTCCTCGTAAAACACCTTAATCTCTGCAGGCCCCTCGTACGGCCCGAGGTAGAGCGTCAGCTTTTGCCCCTGGCGCACCCGTTCGTAGCCGTAGTTTCGGTTGCGGAACTCCATACTCGCCGAGTTTCCGTCGTAGCGGTGCGCGATTCCGCGAACGCCGTACAGACTTCGTGGCTCACGGTCACTGGGGCGTCCAAAGCACGCGTAGCGACGCCAGTTTCCGCTCGCTCGGTGGTCGACACTGGCCATGGGAACAAACGGATCCATGCCCTGTAAGCCAGGGCCCATACCGCCAAAGCGGTTTTGAAGCATCCCACGGATGTCGGCCGAGAGCCGGTCACCCTCGATTTGGGAATCACCGTAGTGAAGGACGCGAACGACGCGGGTAGCGGCTCCGTCAAGTGCCCGCGCAAACTTCTGGAATCCCAAACTGTCGCCCTCAGGAAACTCGAGCAGCCCCGCACCTTGGCGAGCAGCCTTCGGCAATTCCGCGGCATCATTCGCCGATCCAACGGAGTCGGCCTCTGGAACCACCTGAAGGTCCGCGTCATTAAAAGCCCAAAGGCTGAGGTCAAGCGTCGGAAGCTTTAGCCCCGCCGGGCGCAGCGACTCGGGAATGGCGGCCACCGCCCCGAGCAGCAGCAGCCCCCCCGCAACGAAGGCAAACGTGAACCATGGACTGTGCCGCATCACGGAATCACGAGTATTTGTCCGGGATAAATGCGGTCAGAACCCTTGTTGGCCGCATAGAGTTGCTCGAGCTTCACCCCCGGGTGCCGGCTGATAATTCGGTAAAAACTGTCGCCGGGTCGGACCGTAATTTTTAAGGGTGCAGCGGGATCTGGCGACGAGGGCTTGGGTACCACTGGCAGCTTTGGTTCGAAACTTCCCGGTAGGGCCATGAATGGCAGAGCCGAAACTTCACCTAATGTTTTGCGGTCAAAGCGATCAGGTATGCCCACCTCTACCCATACCGAACGCGGAGAGCGTATGAGTGCGAGGTCCGCACACAGGCTGTCCTCAAAAAGGCACAAGTAGTCCAACCAAAGTGTTTGAGCGGCTGCAAACGCATAGGCTGAGTCGCGCTGCACTCGATCCCACCCAAAGCGCGCAGCTGCGGGTTGACTCAAGCCAAATGGCCCTAGGCGGGGCGAAGACGATTTGAACGCGGATTGCGCAGCACGAAGCTTGGCCGGATTCATAAAAATGGGTTGGTAGCGAAGGCTGTCCTGCGCCCACAGCGAAGTGGCGATGAGTCCAATAAGTACCACAAAATAGCTTCGCATGGACCCCAAAGGTACCGAACCTACTCAGACCGAGCAACGAACCGTGAGTTCACTTCGAGGGTGTTGAGAACAACCCCACCAGGGTGGCGCACAAATAGGCAATCCTGCCTAGCTCAGACCACGCGAATTCGAACATCCGTATAACGAGTGGTCGCGCTCCACATAAGGGTATTCCCAAAGAAAAAGCCGAACGTTTGAGGCGTTCGGCTTTGTTCACGTTTAGGGTGAAAGACGGGGTTCGAACCCGCGACCTCCGGAACCACAATCCGGCGCTCTAACCAGCTGAGCTACAATCACCATGTTTGGGGCGGCAAATATAGCGTGCCGAATTGGTTCTGCAAGCAATTTTGCCCTGCCCCACTACAACATTGTCGTCGGCGCGACGTAGTCCGTCAGGGTCAACTTTGTCTGCTCTTTAATCGCTGACATTCCGCCATTGACGTTGATCAAGTTATGGAATCCGCGCGCCTTGAGCACCGATACAAAAATCAT
>JBDLUG010000062.1:0-8681 GCA_039805405.1 Bacteroidota bacterium | reverse complement strand
ATTCCCTGTTCGAGCGGCAGCCACGGTGTGCTGCGCACGTACTGATCGCTACTCTTCGAATCGCGACTTAAAGCCGCTGCTGCGTTGGCCGCCCTCGCTACCCGATCCAGAACCTGAGTTTGGACGCTTTGGGCCCCGTCCGCGGCCGCGGTTGCGGTGCGGAGCGCGTCCTGATTTGCGCTCAGAAGCCTCGCGGCCCTTGGCCTTGAGGTAGCGGTAGCGAAAAATCACGGCTTGCCCAAAAATGCTGAGTCCGGCATTGAAAGCTATGAGACCCAAGGTTCCGACCACAAAGTAGGCTTGTTGGGTGGATTTGAGGATGATGGCCTCGCCAACAATTGACAAACCGAGGCCCACCAGAATAAGGCCACTGATGGCAAAGAGCAACCAGCTGTTGCGAAGTTTGGCGGTATTTTTCATGGAGCGAAAGGTAGTAAAAAGCAGTTAAGGTGGCCGCCGACGAACTTGCCGAATAGGATTTATGGAAGCATTATCGGGCTGGGGTCGCCCGACACGGCGTACATGAGGAGTCCGGTGAGCCAGCCACCGTAGGTTCCGAGGGCATAACCTAAAACCGCCAAAAGGACGCCGACCGGGGCCAGCGATGGGTGAAAAGCGGCTGCGGCAACGGGGGCCGAAGCGGCTCCGCCAATGTTTGCTTTAGAGCCCACCGCCACAAAGAAAAAGGGAGCCTTGATGAGGCGCGCCACCGCGATCAGAATAGCGACGTGGAAGAGCATCCACACTGCACCCACGCCGATAAGGCCGGGCTGGCTGAGCGCTTCCATGAGGTCCATCTTCATTCCGATGCTGCCCACGAGGATGTAGATGAAGACCGAGCCCCAACGGCTGGCGCCGACGCCCTCGAGTTTGCGTGCAGGGGTAAGCGAAAGGAGCAGGCCCACGGTGGTCGCGACGATGACGATCCAAAAGAAGTCGCTCGTTAGGCTGAAGTTGGCAGTGTAGGGGGCGTGCTCGGTAAACCAGGGCGCAAGGAAGTCTCCTGCAGCGTGGCTTAGGGCCACGGAGCCAAATGCGATTCCGAGGATTTTCATGGCGTCGGCGAGGGTCGGAATCTTGGATGTGCGGGCAATAAAGTCCTCCATCTGGCCTTGAAGCTCCTTGACCGCACGGTTGTCGGCGCGCAGCCATCGGTCGACGCGGTCGGATTTGGCAGCGCCAAGAAGGATGATGGCCATCCACACTTCGGCGACGACGACGTCTACTGTAATCATGGCAGAATAGAGGGCTCCACTCGGCTTGTAGACTTCGAACATGGCGGCCTGGTTGGCGCCGCCGCCGATCCAGGATCCGGCGATGGTAGAGAGTCCGCGCCAGACGGCCTCGGGGCCGGCTCCGCCCACCGTCTCAGGAGAGATCCACGAGACCACAATCAGCGCTAGAGGTCCACCAAGAATTACACTTCCGGTGGCAGTAAAAAACATGATGAGCGCCTTGGGGCCGAGGCCCATCACCGCTTTGAGGTCGATGCTGATGGTGAGCAGCACGAGCGAGGCCGGCAGCAGGTAGCGCGACGCGATGAAGTAGATGTTGGTGTCTTTGGGGACTAAGCCGGTGTTGGTCAGCAGCGACGGCACAAAGTAGCAGAGCAGCAGAGCTGGAACAATGCTGAAGAATTTCTTGAATCGGGGCTCGCTGGCGGCCCAGAAGATTCCGCCGAGAACGGCCATGAGGAGGCCAAAAACGACGGCTTCGTTGGTGATGAGTGCTGTGTGTTCCATGATTGAAGTTCAAATCTAGGGCCTACTTGTGCTTCTCGATGGGTTTGCTACCTTAACGGAATGAAGAAACTACTCTTGTGCGGGCTTGTGCTCGCGTCAGGCGCCGCATCGGCCCAAGCCGTGATGACCCCTGAACTCTTGTGGTCGCTCGGCCGTGTCAGCCTCGACGATGCCGCCTCGAGTGGCTGGGTTGCCTACGGCGTGACCCGGTACGACCTCGAGGCCAATAAGGGCAACCGCGACCTCTTTTTGGTGAATTCCGCCACCGGCGAAACGCGCAGCCTCGCCGCTGACCCGGGGTCAGAACTGAGCGCCACCTTTGTCAAAGGCGGAACCCGCGTCGCCTACGTGCACCAAGGCAAGCTCAAATCCCGCGCGCTCGACGGCAGTGACGTTCGGGTGCACTTGGATGTTCCGGGCGGTGCCAGCGACATCAAGTTTCGCGAGTTGGCCAACGGCCAGTGGATTGTGGCCTTTGTGACGCGCGAACAACTCGACCAAACTCCGCTCGAGCGCCACCCCGAGACCCCCAAAGCCAACTATGCGGTGTTTGACGACCTGATGTACCGCCACTGGGACAGCTGGACCGACTACAGCTACAACCACGTGGCCTACGCGTTGGTGTACCCCGACGCACCCAACCCGGCGACGGAATACACCGACATTCTCAAGGGCGTGCGCGGCCATGCGCCGCTTCCTCCGTTTGGCGGATCCGAGTCCTTTGACATCAGCCCCGACGGGACGTTCATCGTGTACGCCGCCAAGCTGGCCACGGGCAAGGAATTCGCGCTGCATACCGATTCGAAGCTCTACCGCTACGATGTGGCCACGTCGAAGACCACGGAGCTTCCGGGTCTGAGCGGCTACGACGGCAACCCGCGCATTTCGCCCGACGGGCGCATGCTTGCCTTCACGGCAATGCCCACCGACGGCTACGAATCCGACGTCAACCAGCTTCATTTGCTCGACCTCAGCACGCCTGGAGCACAGCCTCGGCGCATCGACGTGGCCGGCGAGTACGTCAACGACCTCAAGTGGGTGGGCCCCTCAAGCTTGGTGCTCAACGTGACCCAAGAGGCGTCGCACCAATTGATTCGCCTTGAGCTCAAGGGCCAAAAGGTGGCGGTGTCGCCACTGACTTCGGGCGATTACGACTTTGGCGGATTCGCCTATGCGGGCAAGGCACTCATCGCCGAGCGCATGGATCAGAATCAGGCGAACGAGCTGTACAAACTGGGCGGCAAGTCCCCCGTCGCACTCACGCACGTGAACGACGCCGACTACGCCAAGATTGCGCGCGGAAAGGTCGAAAAGCGCTGGATTCCGACCAGCGACGGCAAACAAATGCTGACCTGGGTGATGTATCCGCCCAACTTTGACCCGGCCAAAAAGTACCCGGCACTGCTCTACTGCCAGGGCGGACCGCAGAGCACGGTGAGTGCGTTCTATAGCTTTCGCTGGAACTTTCAAGCGATGGCCGCTCAAGGCTACATCGTCGTGGCGCCGAACCGCCGCGGAGTTCCGGGCTTTGGCCGCGAATGGAACGAGCAAATCTCAGGTGACTGGGGCGGGCAAGCGATGAAGGACTACCTCGCGGCGATTGACGCGGTGGCGGCTGAGCCCTATGTCGACAGCGAACGCCTCGGAGCCGTGGGCGCCAGCTACGGCGGCTACAGCGTCTACCAGCTCGCGGGCATTCACGAGGGCCGGTTTAAGGCGCTGATTTCGCACTGCGGACTCTTCAACATGGAGAGCTGGTACGGCACCACCGAGGAGCTGTTTTTTGCCAACCACGACTTGGGCGGATCCTACTGGGACAAGCCCCAGCCCACGTCCTACGGGGCATTCAACCCCAAAAACCACGTGGACAAGTGGACGGCTCCGCTGCTCGTGATTCACGGGGGCAACGACTTCAGGGTTCCGCTCAACCAAGGCATGGAGGCGTACCAAGCGGCTCAGCTGCGCGGAATTCCGTCTCGATTTCTGTACTTCCCCGAGGAAGGCCACTGGGTACTCAGCCCGCAGAACGCGTTGGTGTGGCAGCACGAATTTTTTAACTGGCTCAACCAATGGCTCAAACCATGAACAAAACCCGACTGACTTTCTGGATTGCCACCGGCATTATTTTTCTTTTTGAAGGCGTAATGCCTGCGCTTACTGGCCACAGCGAGATGGCCAAGGCAGGCGTAGCTCACCTTGGGTACCCCGACTACTTTCGGGTGTTTCTCAACATTATGAAGGTGGCCGGAGCCCTTGTGCTAATCGTTCCGATGGCCCCAGCGCGCCTCAAAGAGTGGGCCTATGCTGGATTCACGTTTTCGCTGCTGGCGGCCACGTTCAGCCACTACATGGTGGACGGCCCCGACACTCAAACGTTTTTTCCGCTGGTAATCCTCGGAATTTTAATGACGTCGTACGTCACGTTTCGCCAAGGTGCGCTTGAGCCCAAGGCTTAGTGCGACGCGGCGTACAAAAACTTGAGGATTAGTTCCTGGCCGGACTCGTCGATTGCGACGGTTCCGGCTTTTTTGTTGGCCATCGGGACCATTTTGGGAACCCATTTCGCCCACTGCTCTTCGGTGTGCGAGCTTGGACTGTAGGCGGGGTGGCAGCGTCCGCAGTTCTCGGCATACAGCGTTTGCCCTGCAGTGAAGTCGGTCATGGTGTAGCCCGGGTACTTTGCTTGAGCTGCGCTCAAGTTGATCGCGGATGTGCTTTTGGCGGATCCGCACGCCACAGAAAGACCAAAAACAAGGGTGAGCACGAATAGTGATGCGAGAATTTTCATAATGCCAATTTAGCGTAACTTTTGGACTTGTACTTTTTTAACATGGCATGTGTTCTTCGGCTTCGCCTTGCGGTGCTTTGTGTACTTAGTGTTCCGTTATCTGCCCAGACCGACCCCCTCGGACTGTGGGCAATTTACTTTGGCACCTATGAAGTAGCGCCGAAATGGGCCGTTTTTACCGACGTCCAGCAACGCGTCAACTCAGCGCCGGACCATCAAATCCAAACCATGCTGCGGCTTGGGTTTCAGCGAAATGTGAACGACCACCAAAGTGTGCTCCTGGGTGCCGCGGGCATACCCACCCAGATTGCGAATGAAGCTGTGCGGTTCGAGTTTCGAGTTTTTGAGCAGTTCACGAGCACGCACATGTGGCGACAATCGGTGGTTCGGCATCGTGTTCGGGTCGAGCAGCGACGTGTGGGTCGCGAGCAATTGGCCCATCGATTTCGCTACTTTGTGCAGATCAACACCCCTATTTATCGCGGCGAACCAGGAACGCGTGTTCCGTACGTTTCGGCGTACAATGAGCTCTTTGTGCAGCAGGGCATCGACGGGTTGTTTGACCGCAACCGTTTTTTTGCGGGGATCGGATACCCTTTTTCACGATCCATGCGAATGGAATTAGGCGCCATGGCCCAAACGACGCAATCTGCTACGTTCGTGCAGTGGAATGTGGTGCTGCACCATAATATTCCCCTTGGACCGTCGGAATGAGCTACGTACACGCCCTTTCGGGACCCCGAAACGTTTCTACTGCGTTGATGTACAGTTTTGCCCAGCGACCCGGCTGGTCGGTGGTCGACGAGCCGTTTTATGCGGCCTACTTGGCGCGAACGGGCGCGGATCATCCCGGACGTGCGGATGTGTTGGCCAGTCAACCGGTGCAGCCCGAGGAAGTTTGGCGCCAACTCCAGGAGCTAAACGCCCCCACCTACATTAAAAACATGGCCCACCATATGGACGGCTTGGACCTCGCACCGGCGGCGGGTTGGAAGCATATTCTCTGGATCCGGAGCCCCCGCAAGGTCATCGCGTCGTTTGCCAAAGTGGTGCCCGACGTGCAGCTGCGCGACGTGGCCCTTCAGGAGCAGCTCGACGCCCTGGCCCAACTCCAAGCACTGGGGTCGCGGTACGTGGTGGTGGATTCCGACCAGCTGCTGGCCAACCCCGAACGGGGATTTCGCAGCATTTGTGCGGCACTCGACCTCGAGTTCAAACCCGAACAGCTTTCGTGGCCAGCCGGTCCCAAACCCTACGACGGAGTTTGGGCGCCGCACTGGTATGCTCAAGTCCACCAATCCCAGGGCTTTGGCCCGCCGTCGGCCGAGCCGCCCCGCATGCCCGATGCCCTTGAGGCTCTTGCTGAAGAGGCCGCTCCGCGCTTCGCCCTGCTTTCGCGCTCCGCGCTAAACTTTTAATTCGACTGAAATGCTTCAAACGTTTAACCCCCAAAATGCCAACCTACAGGTCTGGGTGGGCGACCGCCTCTGGCCCCGTGACCAGGCCAAAGTGAGCGTATTTGATTCTGCTGTTCAGGGCGGAGACGCGGTTTGGGAAGGCCTTCGTGTCTACGCCAACGGCATTTTTGCCTTGGACTACCATTTGGACCGCCTGTTTGCCTCGGCCCACGCGATGGCCTTCGCCAACGTGCCGACCAGGGACGAAGTCCGTTCCGCCCTTTTTAAAACGCTTAAAGCGAACGGAATGCGCGGCGATAGCCACGTGCGTCTGACTCTGACGCGCGGTGAAAAAATCACGTCGGGCATGGATCCGCGCCTCAACCAAAAGGGCTGTACCCTCATTGTGCTGGCGGAATGGAAGAAGCCCGTCTACGACAACGCCGCCGGAGTGCGCATCGTGACCTCGGCCATTCGCCGCAACAGCCCGCAGTTTGTGGATTCCAAAATCCACCACAACAACTTGATTAACAATATTCTGGCTAAAATTCAGGCCAACGTCGCTGGCGCAGACGACGCCCTGATGCTCGACGAGCGCGGATTCGTGGCTGAGATGAACGGCACCAACATCTTTGCGGTGCGGGGCGGACGCCTTCTGACGCCGTATGCCACGAACTGCCTTCCGGGGATTACCCGCGGAATTGTGCTTGAGTTGGGCCGCGAACTGGGCATTCCGACCGAGGAAGCGGACCTGTCGCTCACCGAGCTCTACACCGCCGACGAAGCGTTTGGCACCGGAACCATGGGCGAGCTCACTCCGGTCGTCGAGGTGGACGGGCGTACAATCGGCTCGGGCAAAGGCGGACCTATAACCGCCCAATTAGCCGAAGCCTTCCACGCCCGGGTAGCCAGCGGACGCTGGTCGGCGCCCATCATTTAGTACCGCGAGGCGCGCCCCTCAAGCGTCGCCTCGTAGTCGGGCGTGTCCAAAGACTCCTTGGTCGGGAAGTCCCAGGTCTGCAGCACTTCCAGGTACGCCTTTTGGCTCATGCTATCGTGGTGAATATACCCGGAATTGTACTGGTAGGTCTGAACCAGATTAAGCCCCACAAGCCCCACCACAGCGGCAAGGCTTAACCGGCGAAGCCAAGTAGGGGATTCCTCGAGCATCCGCTGGAAGTATACGGCCAACGGCAGCGCCAGCAGCGCGTAGGCGTCGATCATGGGGCGCGATCCGAAGCTTCCGCCGTACCACCAAGCCCACCAGCTGAACGTCACGTAGGCGTGCACAATGAGGTAAAGGCCCACAACCAATGCCCAGGTGGGTTTTTTGCGCGCCAAGCCCCAAAATCCAAAAATCATGAACGCGGCCATTGGGGTGTACAGCATCCAACCTTTGCGCCAACTGAATAGGCCCTGAATCCAGGCTGGTTCCGCCCAAAAGAATCCCTCGCGCCCGTAGGACCAAACCAGCCAGTGGTCGGTGCTGAGCTTCCAGTAAATCAGCTGCGGAACCCCGACGGCCAGTGCCACCCCCACGGCCCAGGCCAGCCGCTTTTCAGTCAGCAAGCCCTCGGGAAGGCGGCCGTCAAGCGTGAACATCGCGGCAACGGCCAACGGAATCAAGATGTTGACTGGACGGATCAGTACGATGAGGCCCGCGAGGGCTCCGAGCACCAGAAGCCGCCAGGCCTGTTCGCGCCGGCGCCAGAGGTCGGCGTGAAACAGCATGGCCGCGGTGAGCATGAAGGTGGCCCCGTGGCTCATGGCGCCCCGATAGGTTCCGTAGTAAAAGAGGTTGGTGCCCAAAAAGAGCGCGATGAGCGTCCACGCGATCGCCGCGTCGGGAACGTAGTGGCGCAGCATCCGCCGAAGCAGCGACAGGCCCAGAAGCGGGTAGAAGAGGCCTGCGAGGGCGATTCCGACCCGATAGGGCATCGAAAAGCCGTGCGCCTCGTCGGGCATCGCCGCGAGGGCATAGGCGTGGGAAGCGGCAAAAAACGGCGCGTACAGCACGGCCATTCCCATGGTAAACTTGAGGTGGCGACCGCCCGATTCGGGGTGTTCGTGCACGCCGACGAGCTGGATCATGTCGTACTTCCAGGGCTTAGAAAGCCGCACATCCCCCTCAATAAATACCATGGGAAGGTAGGCGTAGTAGCCCGCTACATCGTACGAAATGACTTGGTTGCGCACGTATCCGCCCCGTACAGTCCAGGGTTGCTGCCACATGGTGACCACCACTGCGGCCACCGCCACCAACCAAAACACTGCTTTTGAACGAACCATTCTTAAAAGTACCAAAAAAGCCCGCATTTCTGCGGGCTTCTAGGGGAACCAGTATACCTTAACACCTTAACACACTACGAAACGCAGAGCGAGAAGCGGTTCCGAACCTCTGAAAGCAAAGGACGTGCCGCAAGCTTAGGTGCAGGTAAAATTTGGGTTATTCTTCTTCGTCCTCGTCAACTTCGTCAAAATCGAGCTCAAAGCCGATCTCTTCGAGAAAGTCTTCGTCGATCAGTATGCCGAATTGGTTGTCGGTTTCCATTTCGACGGTGCGGGCGCGGCCCTCGTCAAACGCTTCATTGATGATTCCGCTGAAGACCATCTTCATGACTTCTTCTGCGGCTTGAACGTCGGCCGGAATATCTGATTCGGCATCGAGGTTCGACATGACTTCGGCCAACGTGGTGCCGTAGGCATCGCAAAGGGTGTCGAGAATCTGCTGGGCAGTAGGCTGGCTCATAGGTT
>JBDLUG010000061.1:0-8763 GCA_039805405.1 Bacteroidota bacterium | reverse complement strand
CGCGCCGCCGCGAAAGAGCTCGGCGGTCAGCTCGGGCTCGCGGTAGTAGCCGAGCGTGTTGGTCGGGCTTTCGAGCAAAATTTCGTCGCCGTCGCCGAGAAAGACACGGGTTCCGGCAAACGGCTGGCCGACGCTGCCGATGCGGACTTTTCCGCGGAAATTCACCGTGGTGATTCCGAGGTTCTCGGTCATGCCGTAGACCTCTTGAATTACGATTCCTAGCGACGCGAACTCGTCGAGTAGGCTGGCGCGAATGGGGGCCGCCCCGCTGAGCACGAGCCGCGCCCGCGACAGGCCGAGCTTCTTGCGCAGTACGGGGGCCAAGGCCCGGCGAAGCCAGGCCGCAGGCAGCTTTCGGTGCAGGGTTTCGCTGAATTTTTCCCAAATGCGCGGAACCGCCAAAAACACGGTTGGCTGCGCCCGCTCGAGGTCCGCTGCAAACGTTTCAAGCGACTGCACAAAGTGCACGCGCCCCGTGAGGTAAACGCCGGCGGCCGAAATAATCATGCGTTCCGCCACGTGGCACAGCGGTAAGTAGCTCAAAAAGACCTCCTGGTGCAGGAAGTCAAACTGCGTTAAAATGATGCGAAACGCTTCCTGGAAGTTGCGGTAGCTGTGCATCACGCCCTTGGGCATTCCGGTGGTGCCCGAGGTATAAATGACGGTCATCAAGTCGTCGGCGTGCAGCGTCGGCAGGGCCGCGTTGGGGTCGCCGAGCGCGCAGACTTCGTCCCAGCTCCGGTCGCCATTCAGCCGGTGGTCGGGCGTCGTTACCACCGCGATTCCGTGCGGAACACAGTCCCGGTAGCGCATGACATCGTCGAGCTTGCCCAGCACCACCACCTTGGACTCGGAGTGCTCAAGCACCGCCCGCGCGGTGGGCGCATCAATCGTCGGATAAATGGGCACCGAAACCGCTCCGGCCAGCGATACCCCGTAGTCGTAAATCAGCCAGTGGGCCGAATTCTTGCCGATCAGCGCCACCCGATCCCCCGGCTTTACGCCCAGCGCGTAGAGTCCGCGGGCAAAGCACGCCGCCTCGGCGTAGGCCTCGGCGTTGGTGAACTGAATGCGTCCGCCCTCGACGGGCTGGTCCAAAAACAGGCGGTGCGGGAATGTTTGGGCGTTCCACGCCAGCTGCTCGGGCATCAGTCGGCTCGCGCGGTCCGGCGTCAGGTGCTGCAGGCCCTTTTCGGGCACAAACCCTTCGAGCGGACCCAGAATTTCGAGCACCCGTGCGTCGGTCGCCTCCTTGGTGTCGAGCGGCATGATGGGCGCACTGATGCTCACCACCTTGCGGCCCGCGTCGATGCCCAGCACCACAATCGGAACCCCCGCCGCCTTGGCAATTTCGTAGTAGCCGCTCCGCAGCCCGTCCACCTTGGCCCGCGTGCCTTCGGGGGCCAGCGCGAGGCAAAAATTCGGATCGTTCTTAAAATGCTCGACGACTTGGCCGACCACGCCACCGGCTGCGTGCTGGTCTACCGGAATTCCGCCCAATTGGCGCAAAAACCAGCCCTGAATGCCGCGAAAGAGCGGTTTTTTGCCCAAAACGTGCAGATGGTGCAGGCCCAAATCCTCGCGAATGCAGAGTCCGGCCCAAAAATCCTTGCTGTGGGTGTGCGGACCAAAAACCAGCACGTACTGCTTGAGGTCCGTGGGGAACGAATCCCGGTACTCCCAACCGCGTCGGGCCAAGCGACCGCGCAAAAAGCTCAGTTTCATGCTTCCCAAGATAATTAAACGTTTGGTTACATTCGCAAAACCTAAACGCTTAACACGCTTAAAACATGATCAAAACGGCAAGCATTCTTGGCCTCACCCTACTCGGCGCAGTCGCCTGGTCCTGGTTCTACAGCCCCGAACTCGAACCGCTTCAACGGCAACTCCTTGACAACCTGATCACAATTTGGGCAGGGTTCACCGCCTACACCTTCGTCGCCGGGTTCCTCACCGGCAACCACAGCCAAGTGGACCGACTTTGGAGCACCGTGCCCATCGTCTACGCCGTGTACGCCGCCTGGTTTACCCAATGGGACCCCCGCGCCACCTTGATGGCCGGGCTTGTCGGCCTGTGGGGTGCGCGACTGACCTTCAACTTTGCGCGCCGCGGAGGCTACAGCTGGCTCCCCTGGAAGGGCGAAGAAGACTACCGCTGGGAAGTCCTGCGCCGCATGCCTCCCCTCGACAAACCCTGGGTTTGGCAGCTCTTTCACCTGCTCTTCATCTGCGTCTACCAAATGGGCTTGATCCTGCTCTTCACCCTGCCGATCGCCTATGCGTGGCGTCCGAGTGGCGGAACCAGCGTGCTCACCACGCTCGACGCCCTGCTCGCCCTCGCCATGATCGCCCTCATCGCACTTGAATTCGTGGCCGACCAGCAGCAGTGGACCTTTCAGCGCGAAAAGCACCGCCGCCTCGCCGCTGGCGAAGACCTCGGCCCCGTCTACGGCAAAGGCTTTGTGCACACCGGCCTCTGGGGCCTATCGCGCCACCCAAACTACGCCTGCGAACAGTCCATCTGGGTCGTATTCTACCTCTTCACTGGGGCCGCCACCGGCGAATGGCTCAACGCCAGCATCGTCGGCTGCATCCTGCTCATCCTTCTCTTTCACGGAAGCGCCAACTTCAGCGAAGGCATCAGCGCCGGCAAGTACCCCGACTACGCGGACTACGTGAAGCGAGTGCGCCGATTCGTTTAGCTATTTGGCGAGGCTGGCTGAGATTGGCTCGTTGGCAAGCAACCAGTTGCCAGCACCTTGCGGATTCAGAGTGGCTATCATCCTGAGCTGCATATTCGGTTATAACCGGATTTTACTTTTTCTCTCAGAGCTCGAAACTCATATATACCTGTAAATAAATATATTAAGCAGAATATCCGTTTGGGAAATTAGCCGCGAAGCGGCCCTAGCGCGAAGCGCAAAAAGCCAACGAGCCAACTAGCTAACGAGCCAATAGTACCACGGAATCCCCAGCGTCATGTTGACCGGAAAGGTCAGGGCGAGGGCCATGGGAAGGTAGATTCCGGGATTGGCCTCGGGCAGGGCGATGCGCATGGCGGCCGGAACGGCAATGTAGCTGGCGCTAGCGGCCAAGACACTCAGCATAAAGCGGGCTTCGGCGGGGGCCCCGGTCACCGACGAGAGAAGGGCCATCAGGGTTCCGTTGACAAGCGGAAGAAGCAGGGCAAGGGCGAAGGGCTGCCAGCCTGCGCCCCAAAGGGCTTTGAGGTTGCGGCCGCTCGACAACCCCATGTCGAGCAAAAAGACCGCGAGAAAACCTTTAAAAAGGTCGTTCGTGAAGGGGCGAATGCCCTCGGCTTGGGCTTCGTCGGTGACGAATCCGACCAAAAGGCTTCCGAGGACGAGGACTACCGAACCGTTGGTGAGGGCGTGGCGCAGCCAGGATCCGGTTCCGCCCGAAGCCCCCGCACGGCGGGCTAACCAGAGGCCGACAACGATCGCAGGCGCCTCCATAAAGGCCATCACGGCGACCAGGTAGCCCGGCAGGTGAAGGCCGTGGCGGTCCAAAAAGGTTCCGGCAGCGACAAAGGTGACCGCGCTGACCGAGCCGTAGGCTGCAGCAACGGCGCCGGCATTCGCGACTCCGAGCGAGCGGCGGGCTAGCCAAAACACGTAAATGGGAATCAGCATGGACGACGCGACGGCCAGCCCAAAAACGGCGGTGCTGTCGGGGCGAAGGGTTTCGTGGGCGAGCTCTTGACCTCCCCGGAATCCGATGGAAAGCAAAAGGTAAATCGACAAAAACTTGGACGAAGTGGGCGGAAGTTCCAAGTCGCTGCGAATGAGTGCGGCAGCGATTCCGAGTAAAAAGAAGAGCAGGGCGGGGCTGGTGAAGTTCTCGAGGAGTAAACTCATGTGCTAGGGTTAAAAAGACAGGATTGGCCGGGCGCCTGAGGGGCCCAAAGGCGTTGGTCCGCATTAAACGCTTCGCAGCCGTTGACAAACGTCGCGACCACGCGGCTGCGGAATCGCTTGCGCTCCCAGGGCGACCAGCCGCAGGCGTAGTAGCTGGTGTCGGGGCGCACTTCGGTTTCGCCCTTCGGGTCGACCAAGACAAAGTCGGCAAAGCATCCGGGGTCGAGGAATCCGCGCTCCCGCAGCCCAAAGTGGTCGGCCACCCCGTGGCTGGTCAGCTGCACCAGCTGGGGCAGCGTCCATTCGCCGTCGTGCACCCACTCAAGGGCCTGCACAAGCAGGTGCTGCACCGAGGGCGCGCCCGAGCAGCCGCAGTGGTAGGGACCGCCCTTCTCGCTCCAGCGGTGCGGGGCGTGGTCGGTGGCCAGCGTGGCCATCCAGCCCTTGGCCGCCGCCTGGCGCAGGTAGTCGCGGTCGGTGCTCGCTTTGACTGAGGGGTTCCAGCGAATTGCGGCACCCAGCTTGCCGTAGTCGCCCTGGCTAAAGGTGGCGTGGTGCACGCAGAGCTCGGCGGTCACGGGCTGGCCTTCGGCCGCCGCGGCACGAATCAACTGAACTTCGCGCGCCGTCGAAACGTGCAGCACGTGTATAGGCCTCGGAACCGCGCGCTGCACCTCAAGCACCCGTTGGGTCGCAGTGACGCAGGCCACCTCGTCGCGAATCTGACTGTGTGCCCGCACGGGTAGGTCCACCCCAAAACTCCGCTGAGCCTCGAGCAGCTGGGCCTGAATTCGCCGCTCGTCTTCGCAGTGCAGCGCGAGCATTTTGGGAACCTCCAGCAGGACTTTTTCAAGCACTTCGGGGTGGTTGCAGAGCAAGACGTCGCGCTCTTGCATGTACAGCCCGTCGTCGGTGTAGCCGGGAATCTGCGTCGGGTCTATGGCCAGGGCGTCTTGCCAGCGCTCGGCGTGCACCCCGGCATAGAAGGCGTAGTTGGTCCACATGCGCTTGCGGGCCCGGCGCATTTTGTCGGTCCACGACTCCTCGTCCATGGTGGGCGGAAGCGTGTTGGGCATGTCAAACACCGTCGTCACACCACCCGCCACCGCGGCACGCGATTCGCTGTGCATGGTTCCTTTGGCCGGAAACCCCGGATCCCGAAAGTGGACGTGGCTGTCAATAACGCCCGGAAGCAGCCAGAGCCCCGCGGCGTCGATTTCGCGCGGCGAAGCCCCGGCCGGCAGCGAAATGGACGGCTCAAGGCGTTCGACGCGGCCGCCGCGCACCCAAAGGTCGCAGACTTCGGTCCGTCCCCGGTGCGTGACCGTGGCCCCGCGTACAATCAGGTCGTTTACGGGTTGCATCGGTCGCAGTATGCGGGGTCAACCCCCATCTTTTGGTCTTCGGAATCACGGAGTTCAACCTGACCGCATTCGGTACATTCCGCCTTGAGCAGCCGGGGTCGTCGGGTGGCGGAACCGCACGCGGAACAGGGCGCGCCCGGCTCCGCCGGGCGGGCCACAAAACCTGGAAAACGGCAACTTGGGCAAAGTGCTTCAAAGGCTTCAAGCGTTTTTTGGGCCAACGCGCGAAGCGCCTCCTGGCGCTTGGGATTTCGGTCGGCCCGCATGTCGGTTTCAACGCGCGGCGCGCCGCCCTCGGCGGCCGCGCGCCACAATCGCTCTAACTCGGTCGGGTCACTGATGCCCTTCGCCACAATCTGACCCTGGGCGTCGCGCAGAATCAGGTGCGCCCAAGGGAATCCGACGCGTTCAGCCCAGCGGCGAACCTCGGTCCATTCGGTGGTATCGGTGCTCGAAAAGTTCGTGTCGTGGCTGCGGTGCGCCACCCAGAGTTCTTTGCCATGCCGGGGCCAGGACCACAGCAGGACTTCTTCGTGCAGTGCTACCCAACCCAGCACGGGATCGGGCCCAAACGACCCTTCGGTTGCCACTACAATGTCGGCATCGGGAACCACGTCCAACGCCATCCGCGCCTTGGCGCGAAGCGTCGCACGCACATCACCCGAACGGGGAACTTCACCGCTAAAGGTTCCGAGAAGGTCAGTGTCGACATCAACAACCTCAAGGCAAAGGCCCCATTGAGTGCTAAATACCGAATTCAAAACTGTGTCTTTACCGTGCTTCGTAGCTGCAAAAGCCCTCTGGTCAGGCGACGGAATCCAATTCACACCGCAAAACTGCGCCGTTTCAAACTTTTATATTTATTTAGCGTTACGTAAAAGAACATTAAATGTTTTTATGAAGTACACGCTGCACCAACTTGAGATTTTTGTCCGCCTGTCGAGAACGCTCAGTGTAACCCAAGCCGCTGAAGAGCTCAATTTGTCCCAGCCGGCCGTTTCGATTCAGCTTAAGAATTTTCAAGCAAACTTTGCGATTCCGCTTACAGAAATTGTTCATAAACGCCTGTATTTGACGGAATTCGGGAAAACCGTTGCCGTGAAAGCCGAGGCCGTTCTGCGCAGCACAGATGGCATCAATCAGTGCCTGGCGGCCTACCAAGGTGAAATCACCGGACCCCTTCGGATCAGCACCGTGTCTACGGGCAAGTACATTGCCCCCTACCTACTGGCACCGTTCATCAAGCAGCATCCGTCGGTCGACATCAGCCTAAATGTTTCAAACAAGTACACCGTACTACAGGAGCTTACCACCAATGAGGTCGACCTCGCGCTCGTTTCGATCAAGCCCGAAATGCGGCTCGAAGAGTACGTCCTGATGGAAAACGAGTTCGTATTGGTCGGAGTAAAGCCCCCGGTAAGCGCCGAAATTTGGACGCCCGACCGGCTCGGCAGCATTCCCATTTTGTTTCGCGAACCCGGTTCCGCCACCCGACAGATGATGGAACGCTACCTTCAGCAGCACGGAATCACAGTTAAGCGAAGCCTGGAACTGACGTCCAACGAAGCTGTTAAGCAGTCCATCAAGGCCGGATTAGGCTACTCAATCATGCCTAAGGTGAGCATTTTGCCGGATCTCGAGCAAGGCAAGCTTTTTATTCAGCCTGTGCGCGGTCTGCCCATTCGCAGCCAATGGTCCTTTATTTGGCCTGAGGGCAAGCAGCTAAGTCCGCAAGCCAAAGCGTTTTTAGAAAACGTCAACGAGCACGCCCACGAACACCTCGTGCGCTTTCAGTCCAAGCGCCTGGTGGCGAAGCACTGACGTTCACTAAACCCAAAATAAAAACCCCGCCGTATACGGCGGGGTTTTTTTGTACTTGTGGAGATAGTCGTTGTACGCTCACTGCGCTCACGTGCACCGCGGCCTCCCGAGAAGGGAATCCCAAACCTCCTCACTGCGCAAGGGTGGTTTTCTTTTTTAACAGCGACCGAACGCAAGCTCTCGTCGCGTTAAAAAAGAAAACCCCGCCCTCATCGGGCGGGGTTTGGGATCATCTTGTGGAGATAGTCGGAGTCGAACCGACGACCTCTTGCATGCCATGCAAGCGCTCTAGCCAGCTGAGCTATACCCCCAAGTGGACGGCAAAGGTAATAAACGCTTGCTTACGTTGGCAACCGACTCCAACAAAGTAGGCGTGCCAACTTGGGCCTATGAACGACGACCTCAACTACCGCCTCGCGCTCGACCGCATAGAGCGCACGAACCGCCAAAAACTGACATGGCTGCGCCAGCTGGCGCCGAACTGGAGCGAATTCGAATCGGCCTCGGCACGGATTCCGGGGCAATGGACCAAGGTGGTGCTGCAGACCGTGCGCGAACTGCAGCGCGCCGACGAACAGCACCGAGCCCACGGAATCCAAACGCTCGTGCTGGGCAGCCCGGACTACCCGCGGCGCTTGGCTGAAATTCCGGATCCGCCCCCCGTACTTTATGTGAAGGGCCAGCTTCGCGAGGAGCCGCGCTGCCTCGCGGTGGTGGGTACCCGAAACCCCAGCCCCGACGGACTGCTCATGGCCGAGTACTGGGTGCACGAGCTGGCGCTGGCGCAGCCCTGCATTGTCAGTGGACTCGCGCTGGGAATCGACGCGGCCGCCCACGAAGAGGCCCTGCGGTCAGGCCTGACGACATGGGCGGTGCTGGCCCACGGACTCGAAGCGGCCCACCCGGGCCGCAACGCGCGCCTTGCCGAACGAATCCTGCTCGAGGGGGGCGCATGGATCTCTGAATGGCCGTTTGGAACGCCCCCGCGGGCCGAATTTTTTCCGCGGCGCAACCGCATCATAGCGGGCTTGAGCGACGGAGTGCTCGTGGTCGAGGCTTCGATGAAAAGTGGGGCGTCCATCACGGCCAAGGTGGCGCACGGCTACAACCGGATCGTGTATGCGCTTCCGGGGCGGATCAGCGACGTCCACAGCCAGGGCTGCTTGAGTTTGGTAGCCGACCACCTCGCGGAACTCGCGCTGCACCCCGCGCAGCTGCTGGATGGGATGAACTGGGATTCTGTTCCAAGTGCGCAGCGCACCCACAATATGGGGCCTACGGCCGACGCCCTGCTGGCCCAGCTGAGCAGCCCGATGCGCGCCGACGAGCTTCAGCGGCGCACAGGACTGGCCATTGAGGACATCCTCGCGACCCTGGCCCAATTGATGTGGTCGGGGCGCGTCGCTGCCCGCAGCGGGAGCTACGTCCGCAAGTCCTAAAGTGTACCGTCAGTCGTCGAGGTCCTCGGCTACGTCCTCGTCGGGCGCTGCGTCGTCGTCTGCTGACGCGTCGCTCTCGTCTTCTTCGTCCATGAAGGCCTCCATTCGGCGCTCCATTTCGATCGAAACTTTAAAGAGGTACTTCGTGTCACTGGTCTCCAACGGAACCGCGCGCACGGTCTCTCCCTTGGAATTTTTGAACGAAATCATGTCTTCGGGCGCAAAACCCTCAGGGTAACGGTCGGTAATCAGCGAGAGCTG
>JBDLUG010000060.1:0-8993 GCA_039805405.1 Bacteroidota bacterium | reverse complement strand
TAAAATTGTCGCGCGCGGCGAAGTAGTCAAGTTCACCGGGTCGCCCGAGGACGTGGCTATGTTTGAGGAGAAGCTCGACCTTATTCTGCGCCACATTCGCAAGTTCAACGTCCTTACGTCCCCTCAGCTAGAGCGGATTGTGCTCGACGACAGCCCCTCGATCCTCAAGAGCCTGAGCGAAGGCGACGAAGTCATCGTGCACGGGGTCAACGGCCACGTCATCAAGGCGCGCACGGCGAACCAGCAGCGAATGGTGAATGCCGTCGGAACCAACGACCTCACCTTTGCCATGGGCCCCGCCGGAACCGGAAAGACCTACACCGCCGTAGCATTAGCCGTTCGAGCGCTCAAAAACAAAGAAGTTCGACGCCTCGTCTTGACCCGTCCCGCCGTCGAAGCAGGCGAGTCCCTGGGATTTTTGCCGGGCGACATGAAAGAAAAGCTCGATCCCTACATGCAGCCGCTGTACGACGCGCTGCGCGATATGATTCCGGCCGAGCGCTTGGTGCAGTACCTCGAGAACGGCACGATAGAAATAGCGCCCCTGGCATTCATGCGGGGCCGCACCCTCGACCGGGCCTTCGTCATTTTGGACGAAGCCCAAAACACCACCGTGTCCCAAATGAAGATGTTTCTGACCCGCATGGGCCCGTCGTCAAAGTTCATTGTGACCGGTGACCCGTCCCAGACCGACCTCCCGCCGCGGGCTGCTTCAGGGCTGCCCCATGCGCTGCGACTGCTCGGCGGAATGAAGGGAATTGGCCACATCGAGCTCGACGGTCGCGACGTGGTGCGCCACCCATTGGTGCGCAAAATTATCGCGGCCTACGACGCTGAGGGGCAAAAATCCATGGCGGCCCGTACCGCTCGTGAACCTGACAACCAACTACCAAAAACCTAGATTATGGCGTTGACCCATTCCGAATTCCATTTTACCGGCCAAGAGTCTGTCTACCACGGCAAAGTGCGCGACGTGTACCGCCTTCAGGGAGGCCGCATGGTTATGGTGGCTTCGGATCGGATTTCAGCTTTTGACGTCGTGCTCCCCAAGGGGATTCCGCACAAGGGTCAGGTTTTGAATCAAATGGCAGCGCATTTTCTCGAGTCGACGGCGGATTTGGTTCCGAATTGGCGCACGGCCAGCCCCGACCCTGTGGTGAGCGTGGGCCATACGGCGGAACCGTTTAAAGTTGAAATGGTTATACGCGGATACCTGAGCGGACATGCTTGGCGCACCTATGCTTCCGGCGGACGCACACTCTGCGGTGTGGCGCTTGCCGAAGGCCTGCGTGAGTCCGACGCGCTCCCTGAACCCATTATCACTCCCACGACCAAAGAGGCCATTGGTACCCACGACGAAGACATCAGCCGCGAGGAGATTTTGGCGCGCGGAATTGTGAGCGAATCCCACTATACACAGCTCGAATCCTACACGCGAGCACTCTTTGCTCGCGGTCAGCAAATGGCGCGCGAACGAGGCTTGATCCTAGTCGATACGAAGTACGAATTTGGTCTGCTCCCCGACGGACGGATTGTGTTAATTGACGAAATCCACACCCCGGACTCGTCGCGCTACTTTATCGCAGAGGGCTACGAAGCCCGGCAAGCGGCTGGAGAACCCCAAATTCAACTCTCCAAAGAGTTTGTGCGCCAGTTCTTAATTGCCAACGGGTTTCAAGGAAAGGAAGGTCAGGTAGTTCCAGAATTGACCGACGAATGGGCCGCCGACGTGTCAAAGCGCTACATCCAACTTTTTGAATTGGTGACGGGCAAAACCTTTGAACCCGCTCCCGACGGAGACCCCGAAGCGCGCATCCACGCCAACGTGGAACGCTTTTTGGCGGCCAATCCCGTATGAAGCAAGTTTTTTTAGCGGCAAGCCTTGGGCTGTTGACCCTCGGCGCTCAGGCACAACTTACACGCGGCGTGACCGCGGGCTACCACCTCGCAGACGTGCGCGTCTCGTTCAATCCGTTGATTGACCCCACATTCACCCCGGTGGCTACCGGCCGTGCCGGATACCACGTCGGCGGATTCTACAGAGCTTCTGCCGGACTATTCTATGTGCAGCCTCAAGTGTGGCTCACGGGTCTCAACCAGCAGTTCATCATTGAAGACGGAAGCTTTACTCCAGAGGTCCTCGACTGGTCGCTG
Source organism: Bacteroidota bacterium (assembly GCA_039805405.1). Lineage (GTDB taxonomy): Bacteria > Bacteroidota > Bacteroidia > Flavobacteriales > Schleiferiaceae > TMED14. The sequence goes on along the minus strand of JBDLUG010000060.1, from coordinate 6,839 downwards.
CTTCGCATGGATGTTCCGGTTGAGGTGGGTGTCAAACTCGGCCCTTTGTTTGGTTTTGTGGCTCCGGTGTACTCAATCGCTTTGGCAGAGACGGGCGGCCTGAACCTCACAGATCCCGGCAACGGAAGCTGGGGCGGCCAAGTCGGGGTCGGGGTCAAGCTCGGCGGACTTCAAGTGAGCGCGCGCTACGAGGGTTCACTTTCGGCCTTTGGGCAAACGCTGAATGTAGGCGGAATTGACTTTGAAACCGACAACCGAATCAATCAGTTCATCGCGTCGGCTGCACTGAAGCTTTAAGCCGAGCGTGACCGCATAAAAAAGCCGACCCTTTTCGGGGCCGGCTTTCTTTTTTTTGAATGCGAACTACTTGCCGCTTCCCGTGGCCGGAGCTGCAGGTTTTGAGCAGCACGAACCACCCGCCGGGGCAGAGGCACAGCCTTGCGCTTTTGCTGCAGGCGCAGCAGCTTCGCCGTGGCAACTTTTGGCGGCGTCAGCAGGCGCGCACGACGCGGCTTCTTTGCCGTTGCTTTTCTTTTTCTTGGCCGACGTTGCAGTCGCAACCGGCTTTTTGGGGTCGGTGTCAGCTTGGGCGTTCACAGCGATTCCGACAGTGAACAGCGTCGCAAGGGCGAGGGCAGCAATCTTTTTCATGGTGCAGTTTCAGTTAAATCTTCATCCAAGGTAGGAAAAATTCCCGGGCGCACTTCGCTCAAGCGACCCGTATGCACGTATTCGGCCAGCAAACTGCGCAAGTAGGGCTGCTGGCTGAGTACGGTGAGGCGGTTTTTGAGCGTGGGCAAGTCGTAGACTTCCTGCTCAAGGCGCACAAACGCATAGCCTAAAAAGCGTCCGTCTTCAACGACAAAGGCCGTCTTTTCACCTGGGCCGCGGCCCTTGTCGAGGTAAACGACACTGCCCTCGGGCCATAAAAAACGGTTAAGCGCTTCAAGCGCTTCATCGGTTGTCGCAGGTAGACCGTCTCGATTGGATTGCTCAGGTTCTACGTTAGGCACCAACCTCGGGAGCAGTACATCGCTCAGTGCCCAACCGCGGGCCTCGGCCATTCCGCCGAGCAGGGCAACCCCATCGGCTACTGAATCCACCTGAAGGGCGGGTGGTTCGCGCCGGATTCCGCGAACGTCCCACAAAACGCCCTCGGCGGTCTCGATCGGGAACAGGCCAAAGCGAAGGTGGTACTTGTCCTTAGCCTGGTTGTACGGAGGCTTGAGTTTTTTGAGCTCCACATGCTCTAAAATGTCGGCGAGCAGCAGACTTCCGGTTTCCTCGACCCGAATATTGGCCACCTCGGCCTGCAGTGCCAGGGCCTTCTCACTCGTAGACAAGAAGTGGCGGTCGATGCGCACACGAAGCTGGTCGGACTTGCCCACATACAGCACGCGTCCGTCGGCATTAAACAGGTAGTAGAGCCCCGTCGTTTTGACGTAGCGCTCGAGCTGCTCGCTGAACTTGTGGCGCCCCGTCGCCGAGGGTTGCTTGAGGTAGACGCCCTCGATGTACTTCTCGCGGTCTTTTTCAAGCAAAATTTGCAGCAACTGAACCGTAGCGCGGGCGTCACCGTCGGCCCGGTGCTTTCGGGTGTGCGGAATATTCAGTTCCGTACACAACGTGCTCAGTCCGTAGGCGGGCATTCCCGGCAAAAACTTCTCTGCAAGCGGAATCGTGTCCAAAACCACCCGCTGGTAGTCGTAGCCCAAACGGGCGAATTCCTCGCGCAGAATTCGGTAGTCGAATGGGGCATTGTGTGCCACAAATACTGCACCTTCAGTCATTTGCACAATTCGCTTGGCCACCTCGTGAAAGCGCGGAGCCGTGCGTACATCCTGCTCGCGGATTCCCGTGAGTTTTTGAACAAAGGGCGGAATCGGCACCTCAGGTTGCACCAACGTAATGAATTGGTCGACGATTCGACGTCCGTCAAACATGAAAATCGCAACCTCTATGATGCGTTCTGAACCGGGTTTGCCCCCGGTGGCTTCGAGATCGATGACGGCGTACATAACGAGTTACTGGTTGCTAGCTACTGGCTGGTTCGGGCGCCGAACAGCAGTGAGCCCACACGGATGTGGTTGCCTCCCTCGGCCAGCGCGAGGTCGTAGTCTCCGCTCATTCCCATGCTGAGCACGCTGATTTGGCCAACGCCAAGTTGTTCTTGGGCGGCGCGGTACAGGCTAGAAAGTCGGGCAAACTCGCGGCGGATTTGATCGCGGTCGTCGGTGAGGCTCGCCATTCCCATTAAACCGACGACACGAAGGTTGGGGTATTCTTGTAGCACGTTAACCGCACAGAGCCCGAGCACCTCTTCGGGGCTGAACCCAGCCTTGGTTTCTTCTTGGGCAATGTGGACTTGAAGCAGAATGTCAATGCGTCGGCCTGCCCGAACGGCTTCTTTTTGAAGTACGGTGAGCACGTCGGTTCGGTCAACGCTGTGCACGAGGTGTACAAAAGGGGCGAACTCGCGAATCTTGTTGGTTTGAATGCGGCCGATCATGTGCCACCGAATGTCCTTTGGGAGCACGGCTGCCTTAGCAGCAAGCTCCTGGACGCGGTTTTCACCAAAATCACGCTGGCCGGCGGCGTACAGCGACTCGATGGCTTCGTTCGGTTGAAACTTGCTCACGGCCACCAAAGTGGTGCCGGCGGGCAGCTGGGCCTTTAGCTCTGCGTATGCGTTGAGGTTTGCGCTCATTTCCAGGCGTAAAGGGTTACGCCCGACCGCAACTTGGGCTCAATGTAGGTGGACTTGGGCGGAACCGACGAACCCTGGTCAGCCCAGCGTTCAATGTCGTGCCAGTGCGGGTGCGGAAGCACAAAAATGGTCTCCTGGTCGCGGCGCTCTGCTTCAACGGTGGCGAGGTCGACCACGCCCGGTTCGTAGCGGATTCGCGCATCCTGGCGCTCGTCAGCTACGCCCCAAAACGGCGCTAAAATGCGGTCAAACAGCCAAGTGCTTTCGGGAAATGCCAGGTCCTCTGGGGTGAATTGCCACCATCCGCGGTGGTCCAAGGCATAAAATCCACGCTCGGGGAGGCCCTCAGGCCGGTGAGGCAAGGGACGTGCGCCCACGGCTGAGACCCAGTCACCTTGAGGAATCCCCGCGATGTGCCGGTGAAAGGAAGCAATGTGGAGCTGGCTGCTGTCGACCAGGTAGGCCATGACGTACGCGTCCTCGCCCAATCGAGCTGCAGATGCCATTCGGTGGTGGCCGTCGGCAATATAGAGGCGCCCCATTTGAGCGAGGGCGGCTTGAACGGGTTCTGGAGCGGGAACCGCCCAAAGAGTGTGCACCGCGCCATCGGTCGTAGCGAAGTCCAGAAGGGGCTCGGTCGTCTGAACTTGTGCTGCGGTGGCAGCGAGCTCGGGCAGAGGAGGGTGCGTGAGTAGCACCGGTTCCGCATGGAATCCGACGGTTTCAAGGTAGCGTGCAAAGAGGGCCTCGCGGGCCTCTAGGGTGTGCTCGTGCTTGATGATGCGTCCCGAGCGGTAGTCCTCAAGAGAAACCAGTCCGATGAAGCCCACAAAGGTGTGGCCCGACCACTGCTGGCGGTAGAGGTAGATGTGGGACTCGGTGTCGGCGACAAGGGTTCCGTCGGCCAAAAAATCCTCGAACCCCTTGCGCACTCCACTGAATCGAGCGTCCTCGTGCGCTGAGCGCCGTTGGAGCACGTGCAGAAAGGAGTAGGGGTTGGTGCCGAGTTTGTGCGCCAGTTCCTCTTCGCTGTAGGAGACATACGACCGCGTGCTCACCAATCCGGCGAGCGCACGGGGCGGACGTACCGCAGCAAAGGGCTCAAAGCGCGCCACGGGTTAGGCGTGGGCGATGATGGTGTCGGCCAACTCGGTGCTGATGCGGTCTTGTGCTTCTTCGGTTGCGGCTCCGATGTGCGGAGTCAGCGAGAGCTTTTCGTGCATGAGCAAGTTGACGTGGGGCGTGGGCTCGTTGGTGAAGACGTCGAGGGCGGCTCCGGCCAAGTGCCCGTGATCGAGCGCGTTGAGCAACGCCTCTTCGTTGACGACTCCGCCGCGGGCGGCGTTGACCAAAAAGGCTCCCTTTTTCATTTGGGCGAGCTCGGCAGCCCCGAGGACTTCAGATTTGCCGGCGATGTGAATGCTCACGGCGTCAGATGAGGCAAGCAATTCGCTCATGCTGAGCATGGTGGCTGAAGTGCTGAGCTTCTGGCCGTCGGCAAACTGGACCTCGAAGCTTCCGTCGGTCACGAAGGGGTCGTGGGCGACCACATGCATACCAAGGCCGTATCCTTGGCGGGCTACGGCGCGGCCGATGCGGCCAAAGCCGATGATGCCCAAGGTTTTTCCGCGCAGCTCTTGGCCTTTCCCGTACGCTTTTTTGAGCCCGTCAAACGTTGCTTCGCCTTCAAGGGGCATCATGCGGTTGCTGTCGGGCAAGAAGCGCAGGAGTCCGCTCAAGTGCGCAAAAACGAGCTCAGCGACGCTCTCAGAGCTTGCTGCGGGCGTGTTGAACACGTTCAGGCCCTTGCTCTTGGCGTAGTCCACGTCGATGTTGTCCATTCCGACCCCGCCGCGGCCGATCATCTTGAGGCCTGGGCAGGCGTCGATGAGGGCGGCACGGGCCGTGGTGGCCGAACGCACGAGAAGTACGTCTACCTTTTCGGCGTTGATGAAGTCCGCGAGCTGCTCTTGGGCAACTTTAGTCGTCAGAACGGTGTGGCCTGCGGCCTCGAGTTTGGCTTGACCTGATGCGGCGATGCCGTCGTTGGCGAGTACGATCATGAGAAAAAATTAAAAACGATTAGGCGCGGCGTTCAACTTCGCGCATGACTTCAACAAGGGCATCCACACTTGACTGCTCGAGGGCGTTGTACATCGAGGCGCGGTAGCCACCGACGCTGCGGTGTCCCGCGAGTCCGACCAAACCCGCCTCCTTAGCGAGTCCGTCAAAAACCTCTTTGTGGGCCGGCTCGTCGTTCAAAAGGAAGCACGCATTCATCGGTGAACGGTCTTCGGTCGCCGCGGTTCCGACAAAAAGAGGGTTGCGGTCAATCTCGCCGTAAAGCGCAGCAGCGCGGGTATTGGCGCGACGCTCCATCTCGCTAAGTCCGCCTTGCGCGTCCATCCAGCGAAGCGTGAGCAGGCTGACGTACAGTGAAAACACGGGCGGAGTATTGTACATCGACTCACCCTTGATGTGCACGGGGTAGTCGAACATCGTGGGAATCACACGACCTGACTTGCCCAGGACGTCCTTGCGGACCACCACAAGCGTGGCGCCCGCTGGACCTAGGTTTTTCTGGGCGCCAGCATAGATGAGGTCAAAGGCCGAGTAGTCCATCTGGCGGCTAAAAATGTCTGACGACATGTCGCACACCATGAGGCTGTCGGCTTTTGGGAAGGCCTTCATTTGCGTTCCAAAAATGGTGTTGTTCGACGTGTAGTGCACGTAGTCAAGTCCGCTCGGAATCGCAAAACCCTTGGGAATGTAGCTGAAGTTGCGGTCCTTGCTAGACGCGAGTTCCACCGCTTGGCCCGGTGCCAACTTTGAAGCCTCTTCAAGGGCCTTGGTCGACCAGGTTCCGGTGTTGAGGTAGCCGGCACGGCCGTTCAAGGTCAACAGGTTAAACGGAACCATTGCAAACTGACTGCTGGCGCCACCCTGAAGAAAGAGCACGGCATAGTCGTCGCTGAGCCCGAGGGTCTTAAGGACGCGCTGCTGGGCTTCTTCCATCACCGCCACGACCTTCGTGTCGCGGTGGCTGACCTCGAGCAGCGACAGCCCCATTCCTTCAAACTCGCGAACCGCGTCGGCGGCGCCTTCAAAAACTTCGGGAGCCAAAATGCAGGGTCCGGCCGTAAAGTTGTGCTTTTTCATAGGGGCAAAGTTAGGGGGCTTAGGTTAGGGTAAGGTTTCGAAACGCCATTTTCCGTCGCGAAAAATGAGTCGATTTTGCACAGCCGTCGGGCCGTAGTAGCGGTACTGCCCTTTTGGCGCGTCGCGAATGGGGGCTACCTCGTCGATTGCGATCACTCCAGGCTTCTCGGGGCGAACGGCGGCGGTGGCCATTGGGCCGTAGCGCAGCACCAGTCGCTCGGGTGCCTTTTTAAACGTTTCGTCGTTGAACTTCTTCACGGCGAACACGCGGGCGCCAAAAATTAGGCGGCTTCGGGTCGGAATCACAGGCTCAATACCCTTTTCTTGCACGCCGTTGAGGTGCGGCTTAAACCAGAGCGACATGTAGTAGGTTTTGCGGCGGTAGCGCACTGAGGTAATTCGGTACACGATTGCTTCGGGCCACTGCCCTTCGGTCAGCGGAACCCAAAGCTTGCCTTTTGCGCCGTCGGAACGGCCTGCGATGCCGCGGTAGGCGTAGCTCCCGTCGTTGAGTGGGGCATTCAGGGTGATAATGGTGATTTGCCCGTCGGGGCTCTCGGTGCGCAGCGCGTTTTCTGGCAGCGGAACCGCCTTGGCCGACGGGTTGGCGCGAAGGCTTCGAAGGGTCTGCGCAACCAACGAGTCCAGTGCCGCAATGCGCGGGGCGTCGTTGAGATCTCGGTTGCGCGACACGGCAACCAGTGAATCGATTTCGGGCGACTGGGCCCACGAATTCCCTGTTCCGGCGGCTAGCGCAATCAGAATCAGGGCTACGTGGCGCATCAATCCAGGTGCAGGAAGGATTTTTTTGCCTCGAGCTCCTCGCGCGACTCGACGTGGTCCTCGTCGGGAACACAGCAGTCCACGGGGCAAACCTCGGCGCACTGGGGCGTTTCGTGGAACCCTACACACTCGGTGCACTTGTCGGTCACAATGTAGTAGAAGTCGAAGCTCACGGGCTCTTGGGCCGTGG
>JBDLUG010000059.1:0-9005 GCA_039805405.1 Bacteroidota bacterium | reverse complement strand
AGAACTACGGTCAAAAAGCGAAGAACGCGCTCGTCGCGCTTCATATCCAGCTCAAGGCTGGCAATAACTGTTGAAGGAGCGGTGAACTCTACAAGATTGTAGAATCCAGACTTCTTTTTGTCGATGGGGTACGCAAGCTTGCGCAGGCCCCAACGCTCTACGTTGATGATGGAACCACCGGCGGCTTTAATGCTGCTGGTGTATTTATCCACCGTTTCCCTTATCTGATCATCAGACAAGACGGGATTTAGGATGAAAACGGTTTCGTATTGATTCATGAGAAAAGTTCCTTTAAAGGGGTGCAAAGATACAAAAAAATCCGGTACGATAGCCCTAATTATCAAAGTATTCAGGGAGCGCATTGACCATTTCAAAGTAGTCGCGCACGGCATAATGCGCATCGTCTGCCCGAGCGGTGTGGCGAAATGCAATCCACCAGTGGGTAGCGAGCCCCGCAGTATCCGGATCCCAAACGCCCAATCCGTCGGGGCGTGCTGCGGTGCGGTGGGTCAGCGAGTCCGGAGTTTCCCAAACCACATAGGCCTGCTCCTCGCGCCAGAGTACAGCAATTTGGAACCAACCAGAGTCTGAGCGTTCCTCAGGGATGTAGACGGTCATTCCGTCGAGCTCACGGATTTCGTAGTCGGCGCTTCGAATATTCCTAAAGTAGAGGTACTTACTCGGCTGAAGCCGGGTGCGGAGCTCGGGGGCAACCGACCGAAGTTCCGCACCCCAGGTCGTGGCCACGACCACGGCGGCAATGGTGACGACGGTCCAAACTACTAAACGAACTTCACTTCGCATGCGAGGTTAACCCTGCATCTTGCCCAAGGTTCAACTGTACTTTTGTCTGATGCCGTACCGAATTGCCCTCCTGATTGTTGCCGTGACTCATTTGGTCGGAACCCTTGGGCTCCGAACCCCCTATGCCGGGTGGATGATTCTACTGACACCGGTTCACCTTTTAGTGAGTTTCGCGCTGCTCTACAGCGAGTCAGCAAAGACCGATCGCCTGAAGGTGGGGCTTTTTATCGTGTATGCCATCGGGCTCGGAATCGAAATGGTCGGCGTGAACACCGGCTTTCCATTTGGACGGTATGTGTACCTCGAGGGCCTCGGACCCCAAATTGCCGGAACCCCCTGGCTGATCGGCTTGAATTGGGCCCTCCTGACCCTAGCGAGCGCCTCATTCGTCTCTGATTTTTTGGCGGACGGAAGCCGCTTCCAGCGCGCACTTTTGGCATCAGGCCTCATGCTCGGACTTGACGTACTTATGGAACCGGTGGCTCAGGCCCACCGCCTGTGGATGTTTGCCGGCGGAATCGCGCCCTGGCAGAACTACGTCGCATGGTTTGCCGTTGCTTTTGCTGCCCAGTGGGTGCTGGGGCCGCGCGTGACCACCAACCGACTTGCTCTGCCCATTTTGATCGCGCAGGCTGCTTTTTTTGCCATCTCATGGCTGTGGCCGGTGGCCATCTAATCCGTAGGTTTGCAGTCCCCCCTGATGGAACAGAACTACCTCGTTTCGGCCCGCAAGTACCGCCCCGCTGCCTTTCAGTCAGTCGTGGGCCAGCAGCACGTTACCGAAACACTTGAGCACGAGGTGGTCAGCGGACGCCTCGCCCAGGCCCTGCTGTTTACCGGTCCTCGCGGGGTGGGCAAGACGACCTGCGCGCGCATTTTGGCGCGCCGAATCAATGAGGTCCATACCGGTGAGGGGCTCGACTACAGCCTCAATATTTTTGAGCTCGACGCCGCATCCAACAACACGGTCGACGACATCCGTCAGCTTATCGACCAAGTGCGCTTTGCGCCCCAAATGGGTACCTACAAAGTGTACATCATCGACGAGGTGCACATGCTGTCCCAGGCTGCATTCAATGCCTTCCTTAAAACGCTTGAGGAACCGCCCGCACACGCGGTCTTCATTTTGGCAACGACTGAAAAGCACAAGGTCCTTCCGACCATTCTCTCACGCTGCCAAATTTTTGATTTTAAGCGCATCGGAATCGGTGACATCGCCGACCACCTTCAGTGGGTTGCCCAGCAAGAAGGTTTGGGTGCTGAGCCTGAGGCTCTTCATGCGATTGCTGAAAAAGCAGACGGGTCCTTGCGCGACTCCCTCTCTATTTTTGACCGCATTGCTGCCTTTGCGCAGGGCGGAACCTTGACCTACGAATTGGTTCGCCAAAACCTCCAACTCGTCGACCGCGCACTGTTCGTCAACCTTTGGGGTTCCATTGAGCGCGGTGACCGAGCATCCATTCTCAATGCGGTGCAGCACGTCTTGGATCAGGGCTTTGACCTTCAGCGATTTTTAATGGGCTTCGCCGGGTACGTTCGCGAACTTCTTTTGGCGCAGCATCCGGCGACCGTGGCGTCGCTTGACGTCCCCGACTCCGCAAAGCAGCAGCTCCTCGAAGCAGCTACTCAATCCAACGCCGGCCGCACAGCATCTGCGCTCAAGCGCTTGGTAGCAGCCGACGCCGGGTACCGTTCGGCCAGCAATGCCCGATGGCATGTGGAGGTAGCGCTACTGGATTTGGTTCAGGACCACGAGTCCGACGAAAAAAAAAAGTCCAGTAGCGTAGAAGCGGCTCCCGCCCCCGCTTCCTCGAAACCGGTACGACCACCTCAAAGTGAGGCACTGACGCCGCCAGCCAACGAGCCAACAGCCAACCTTGCGAACCTCGCCAGTCCGGCCAACGAGCTAGTTGCCAATGAGCCAGTTGCCAACGAGCCAGTAGCCAACGAGCCAATCTCAGCCAGCCTTGCGAACCTCGCCAGTCCGGCCAACGAGCCAGTAGCCAACGAGCCAACAGCCAACCTTGCGAACCTCGCCAGTCCGGCCAACGAGCCAGTAGCCAACGAGCCAACAGCCAACCTTGCTAACCTCGCCAACGAGCCAACAGCCAACCTCGCCAACCTCGCCAACGAACCAACTCGCCAAATAGCCTCGGTTCCGCCACGGGCGCGACGCACCGCCTTCTCGCTGAAGGACTTAGGATTGAAGCCAGAGCCGACAGTCATCGAGTCCCCAACTTCGGTTCTCGAGGAGGAAGTTGAGGTTCCGCACGCGGAACGCAACCTGCGGCCGTTTACCCAGCAGGCGCTCGACAATGCGTGGAAGGATGCGGAACAACTCTTTCACGATGCTCCGATGGTCAAGTCGCTGGTGCAGACGGTGCTGCCGGTACTCGATGGAGATGCGGTTATTCGGGTGAGCCTAGAAAACGATTTGCAGCAGACTCTGATGCTTGCCGAACGCGAGCGACTTGTGCCTTTTTTGAGGCAGGTCCTTCAAAATGACTCCATTAAACTTCAGACGGTCGTCCAAGAAGGTTCGGTCAACGCCAAGCTCGTGTACACCCCTGACGAGCGATTTGCCTTTTTGTTAGAAAAAAACCCGCATTTGGACGAATTTCGAAGAGAATTTCAGCTAGATATCGAATAACACTGCGGATTCTTTGGTACTTTTGCAATCCTTATGCAGAAGATTAAAGTAATCAATCCAGTCGTCGAACTCGACGGCGACGAAATGACCCGAATCATCTGGTCGTTCATCAAAAACAAACTCATCCTTCCGTACGTCGACCTCGACATTAAGTACTTCGACCTCGGAATGGAGCACCGCGATGCCACCAACGACCAAGTCACGGTCGACGCGGCAGAAGCGATTAAAAAGTACAATGTGGGCATTAAGTGCGCCACGATTACGCCCGACGAGCAGCGAGTCACAGAGTTCAATCTCAAGCAGATGTGGAAGTCTCCGAACGGCACCATTCGCAACATCCTCGACGGAACCGTGTTTCGCGAGCCCATTGTAATGGCCAATATTCCGCGCCTCGTAACCACGTGGAATAAGCCCATTGTCATTGGCCGCCACGCCTTTGGCGACCAGTACCGCGCCACCGACACGACCGTCAAGGGCAAAGGCAAGCTCACGATGACGTTTACGCCCGAAGACGGTAGCGAGCCCCAAACGTGGGAAGTCTACAACTTCAAAGGCGACGGCGTGGCGCTCAGCATGTACAACACCGACGAGTCGATTGCCGGTTTCGCGCGCAGCTGCTTCAATATGGCCCTCGACAAGAAGTGGCCGCTGTACCTGAGTACCAAAAACACCATTCTCAAGAAGTACGACGGACGCTTCAAGGACATTTTTGAAGAAATCTACCAAGCCGAGTTCAAGGCCAAGTACGAAGCCGCAGGCATTACCTACGAGCACCGTTTGATCGACGACATGGTCGCTTCGGCCCTGAAGTGGAACGGTTCGTTTGTTTGGGCGTGCAAGAACTACGACGGCGACGTGCAGTCCGACACGGTGGCTCAAGGTTTTGGCTCACTCGGACTCATGACTTCGGTCCTCATTACCCCCGACGGCAAGACGATGGAGGCTGAGGCTGCGCACGGAACCGTGACTCGCCACTACCGCCAGCACCAGCAGGGCAAGCCTACGAGCACCAATCCAATCGCCTCTATTTTTGCGTGGACGCGCGGATTAGCGCACCGCGGTAAACTCGACGGCAACGCTGAGCTGATTCGTTTCTGCGAGACCCTCGAGCAGGTGTGCATCGACGTGGTCGAAAGTGGCAGTATGACTAAGGACCTTGCGGTCTGCATTCACGGCAACAAAGTGGAGCACGGAACGCACTACCTCTACACTGAGGAATTCCTTGACGCCCTGGACGCCGAGCTTCAGGCCCGTCTTTAAATCCTGAAGCGGACGGCCGCGGCCGCCGCGAGAATCCAATTTTTTGCCGAAGGGCCTGCCGCGAGGTAGGCCCTTTGTGCTTCACTAAAGCGCCCTGCTTTGTGAAGACTGCGTGCTTTTTGGCGCTGCAACTCTAATTCCGCCCGAACGAGTACTCCCTCGGCAATCCAGCCGCGCTTGACGAATTGGGCCCAGCGGAGCCGAATTTTGGTGGTGTGCGATTCGAGTTCCGCAGACATACCGTGGCTGATACGGTAGCGGGTAAAGGCCTCATCGGTCCACTGAACGGGTCGGTGTCCTTCGGCCCAAAGGCGCATCCACAGTTCGAGGTCTTCGGTGCCCTGAAGCCGTCGGTTCGTATCAAAGGGCTGCGCCTTGGCCACGTCTGCCCGAAGGGCGCATGCACTCGGCGCAACTGCGGGCCTGCGAAGGATCCAATCGCTGTGCTGGGTCGGGTGGTCGCCGTAGCGAACGGCCCTGAGTTGGGTTCCGGTCCACTCGCGCACCGGATGGTAGACCCAAGTAGCCTCAGGCGACTGGCGCAAAAACGTAGTGAGTGCCCGATGCCAGCCGTCTTCAAACGCATCGTCGGCATCGAGAAAGGCAACCCAGTCTCCGGTTGCAGCTGCGGAACCGCTGTTGCGCGCCGCACCAAGCCCCAAATTTTCACTGTGCGAAATCACGCTGACGTTCGGCCAGCTCCAACGTGCCACGAGCTCTGAGCATCTGCCCGGTGACGCGTCGTCTACGACGAGCACTTCATGAGCGTCTAACGCGCTGCGCACCGCTTCGTGCAGCGTGTCTTCTGCCTTAAAGCACGGAATCACAACCGAAACCTTCACGTGGCGCGGGGCATAAAGTGGTTCGGAAAAAACTGGTGAAGCACGCGCCGAATGGGTTCTTTGAGACCAAGCGCGGCGAGCGTTGCTACGGCCAAACGCACGAGGCCCTCGTACGGAATGTGCAGCAGCACCAGCGGGTGCAGACGCACAAAGCGCGCGAGTAGTACACGGTTGACGCGCACGTTTTCGCGGCGTCGGGCGGAACTCCAATCTTGCCGGTACAGCGAGTGGGTCCACCAAGCCGCCACATTTCGGTAGGCGCGCCGAAGCCGAGTTCGGTCGGGTTGGTGGTGCGCGGCAATGTAGTCGACCAGCGCAAGCAGCTCTAGGTAGACGTCGCCACCCTCGTTGGCCTTTTGGCGGGCCGTTTCAGAATGCACCCTGAAGTAATTAAGTACCTCGGGAACAAAGGCGATTCCGCCCTGCTCGAGGAGTTTGATGTAGGTCATCCAGTCCCCATTGAGGCGCCAGTTGGGGTCTGCACCGCCCACTGCGCGAAACGTTTCGAGGCGGATCAGTGCCCCCGACGCATTGGGAACCACGTTGTGCAGCAGCATAAAGTTGCGCACTTCATCGGGCCCTTCGTTCCGGTAGCCGTCGACCCAGCGCTGTGCTTCGGGTCCGTACACGTAGCGGTAGTGCACGTCAAAACTGTGCATTGGTTGGCCCTCAGAATCGACCAGCATGGATTGGGCATAGGCGAGTACGAGCCTTGGGTCCGACTCCATCACGCTCACGAGGCGCTCGAGGAGCGTGGGGTCTGCGTAGTCGTCGCTTTCGGCAATCCAGAGGTAGCGGCCGCGGGCAAGCGAGGCGGCCTTGTTCCATTGGGCAAAGGGACTGCCGGAATTCACCTCGTTGGGGTGCACCGACCACGACGGACGGCCTTCGGCAAAGTCCTTCAAGACGCGCAGCGATCCGTCGGGCGAGGCATCGTCCAACAGCAGCACTTCGAAGTCGGTGAAGGTCTGGTCGGCAATGCTCTGCAGGCGCAGTTCAAGGAAGCGCTCGTGCCGAAAGTTCGGCACCGCCACAGTCACCAAAGGAAGTCGTTCGCGCATCCCCCAAACTTAATGTACCTTCAGCCCCCATGCGCACCGTTTTGTTTGGAATGCCGCGAAGCGGCACAACTTATGGGTTTTCGTTGCTCTCAGAGGCACTCAAGGCCCAGGGGCCACTCACTGAGGTTTTTGAGCCCAACAAGCTCGAAAGCAATCAGTTTCACCGTCTTGACGGCATGAAGTGGCCGGATGCAGTCGGCACCTTGGTCAAAATCCTGTACAGCAGTCCTGAAATGCACGGATGGTCTGGTGATGCGGCCGCCGAGGCCTTTGCGCACTTCGATAAAAAGATTTTTTTGGTGCGCGACCCCCGCGACCGGTGGATTTCTGGATTTTTTTACCGTTGGTTCTATGTCCACAACCCCGACCCAGCGGCCTTTGCGTTAGCCCACAAAAAGGTGTGCCAAAAGGAGGCTAACCCCTCATCAGTGGCGTTTTATCGCCTGCATTCTGACGACCCACAGACCCTAAAGGAGCATGCCCTAGAGCAGAAACTCAAACTCGACGAACTCTCGGCGTTTGTGGATCGCCTGCGTGCCGACGGCTGGTTTATCTGGCACTACGAGGACCTCGTTGACCGCAACTGGGATGCCGTGGAATCCTACCTCGGATTCAGTCTCAAGGGCGAAGAAGCCTTGCGCGGAAACTTTCGACACGTGGCCCGCAGCCAGGCGCACAGCGACTGGCGCCGATGGTTTACCGACGCGGACGTCGAATTTTACCGCCCCGTCTTTGAATCCTACCTCAAGGCCCAGGGTTACGATGCCTCAGATTGGGCGTTAAGCTACCCCGCTGAATTGTCGTCCAAACAAGGATCTACCTACATGCACGGGCTTTTTCACCATCCGAACGGACCCCATGCGGTACCCGTTCCGTGGACCCAACGCGCCGTCCAGTGGGCGCGCACCCAGGCCAGCCTTGCCCTCAAGTCGGTGGGGCTCAAAAAGCGTTAAATCCAGTGCTGCTCCTGCAGTGCCATGGGGCGCGGAGTGGGGTACACCTGTCCCTGCCACAGCCCGTGGGCCACATGCACCACAGCGGCATCGCGTACTTCGTCGTGCAGGATTCCATCTACAAACAGGCGAAGGTGAAGCGTGTACGCGCCTTGGCTAAGTGCGAGTTCGGGTATGCGCACGGTGGCGGAACCGGCTTCCGCCGGCTTCTCGAGACCAGACTGCAGGCTGCTCCAAAGGGTCAGGGGGGCTCCGTCGCTTCGCGCCACGCTCAGACGAACATCTACGGTTCCCGAAGCGGACCCCGTCCATACTACCCGGGCCGAAGCGGGATTGCCCGTGGTCCAGTCGCCCTCGACGTCAAGTTGCTGCGCACGGATTTTGCCGAGGCCGCCGCGCTCTGCGGCTGAAGGCCATGCGATGGGTTGCGCTAGAGAATGCGCGACGTAGGCATCGCATACTTCGTCGGCGAGTCCCTGCATTTTGAGGATTCCGCCCTCAATCCAAAGAACGCGGTCGCAAATGCGCCGGACGGTATGAAGCTGGTGCGCCACGTACAGAATGCTGCGGCCTTCGGACTTCCAGTGGGACTCCATGAAGTCCAAGCTCTTTGATTGAAAGGCGGCGTCGCCCACGGCGAGCACCTCGTCCACTAGGAGGATTTCGGCCGGAAGGTGGGCCGAAAGTGCAAACCCCAGGCGGACCTGCATGCCGCTCGAGTAGTACTTGACGGGTTCGTCGAGTCGGTCTGAAATTCCGGCAAACTCTGCAGCAATGGGCAAAATTTGCTGGATTTCGCTACGTGAAATACCGAGTAATGCACCCCGTAGGTAGGCGTTTTCTCGGCCGCTGAGGTCGGGGTGAAATCCGGTTCCGACTTCGAGGAGGCTGGCCATTCGGCCATGGATGCGGTAGCTACCCTCGTCGGGGTGCAGCAGGCCACTCAAGGTTTTGAGTAGGGTGGACTTTCCGGCGCCATTGGCGCCGATGATTCCGACGACCTCACCTGCGCGGACGCTCAAGTCCAATTTACGCAGGGCCCAACGCCCCCCAAGTTGCTTGCCGAGGTTTTCTGCGTGAATTCGAACGTCACTCATAGGAATTCCGATATTCGGCGCGATTGGTAGCGCAAGCTGAGGAGACCTGCGCCAAAAACGATTCCGCCGGAAGCAAACGAAAGGGCGTGAGCGGGCTGCCACACCGACCAATCGAGCCAGGCCCATCGAAAGCCGTCGGCAATCGCGACTGCAGGATTCAACCAGTAGATAAGTCCCCAGCCATTGAGGTCAAAGTTGGCGCTCGGCAATGCGACCGGGCTGACAAAAAACAGCACTTGAAGGGCGACCGGCAGCACACTGAGTACGTCGCGCCGGCGTACCGAAATGGCGGCCAGTAGGTAGGCCCATCCGAGGCCCGAAATCGCCGTGAATCCGGC
>JBDLUG010000058.1:0-9007 GCA_039805405.1 Bacteroidota bacterium | reverse complement strand
CCCAGGACGACTACTCGGCCGAGGGTTCGGAATCTGATGATTATTCTGAAATTCAGGATGTTGAGTTTTCAGAAGAACTTTTTGACGACACCCCTGAGTACAAGCTCAATGCCAACAACTATTCGGCCGACGACGAGACCTACGAGGCTCCCATTGTCGCTCGACAGGACTTGAGCGACGTTCTTCAGGAGCAGCTCGCGCTGCGCAGTGTGAGCCCCCAAAAGGAGCACCTGTGCAAGTACCTCATCGGGACGTTGGACGACGACGGATACCTGCGTCGGGAGCTGGTCGACATTGTGGACGACTTGGCTTTTTCGCTCGGAATCTTTATTGAAGTTAGCGAACTCGAGGACGCCCTGCGGGTCATTCAGTCGATGGATCCGCCCGGAGTTGGAGCGCGTAACCTTCAGGAATGCATGCTCCTGCAGTTGGCCCGACGCCCAGAGACTCCGGTTGTTCGCACCGCGCGGGCACTGGTTGACCGCTACTTTGACGAGCTGGCCAAGCGCCACTACAGCCGAATGATGCAGGGCTTGGGCATCGATGAAGCCGCGCTTAAATCCGCCCTTGACGAAATCGTTCGAATCAACCCTAAGCCGGGCGGCAGCGCCACCCAAGGCGCTGAACCGAGTCAGGTGGTGGTTCCGGATTTTTTGGTGAGCGTAGTTGACTCAAAACTCGAGCTCAAGCTCAATGGACGCAACGCCCCGGAGCTCAACGTAAGCCGCGAGTACAAAGAGATGCTGTCGCACTACCGCCAGGCAAAGGGCTTTGACAACGAGCAGCAAAAAGAGGCGTTTACGTTCATCAAGAGCAAGATTGACAGCGCCAAGTGGTTCATCGACGCAATCAAGCAGCGTCAGCAAACGCTGCTGCTGACGATGTCATCGATCATGCGCTACCAAGAGGAATACTTTCTCACCGGCGACGACCGCAAGCTCAAGCCCATGATTCTCAAGGACATCGCCGACGAGGTGGGCATGGACATTTCTACCGTCAGCCGCGTGGCCAGTCAGAAGTACGTGCAGACTCCGTTCGGAACCTTTCTCATTAAGCGCTTTTTCAGCGAGAGCATGACGAATGCAGAGGGCGAAGAGGTGTCTACGCGCGAGATTAAAAAAATCCTCGAAGAGAGCATTGGCGAAGAGGAATCACGCGATCCACTTACCGACGACGCGCTTGCTAAGTTGCTCAAAGACAAAGGCTATCCAATTGCTCGACGTACGGTCGCCAAGTACCGAGAACAGCTCGGAATTCCTGTGGCGCGATTGCGCAAAACGCTGTAAGTACCGCGCTCGCTCATTCGTGTGAGCCGATTTCTGCTCCTTCAACACGCAGTTTCGCGGGACGGAGTATGTTTGTATGATAGACAAAATACCTAGCTGACATGCGCGTGATTCGAATTCTTTTAGCTCTGATGCTGCTCGCCCCTTTGGCAAGTAAGGCCTCCCACATTATTGGTGGCGATATTCAGTACAAGTACGTGGGCGACTCCACAGGCGTTGCCAACCAGTACCGCATCAAGTTGGTGCTGTACCGCGAGCTGACCGGTATCGGCCTTGGCGCCAACCAAACGGTACAAATTGTTTCGTCAAGCTGCAACATCAATACGAGTGTTCAGGTTAACCTAGCCATTCCCGAATTTTCGGCATCAACCTTGGGCGCCTACGACTGCATTCCCCAGTCCGCAGCTACGTTTTCGCCGATGGTCAACGTGTACATTGGATTCGTAACCCTGCCAACCCTTTGCCCGGACTACAAGATCTACTGGGCATCGTGCTGCCGCCCTCCGGGAATCACGTCTATTCCTGGATCTGCGGGCGTAGGATTCTACTTTGAAGCAGAACTCAACAACACCATCACCACGGGCCCCAAGAACTCGTCGCCAACATTTGTCTCTACACCGCTCAGCTACATCTGTACGGGTGGATTCATCAACTACCTGCAGAACGCGTTTGAGATTAACGGAGACAGCTTGCAGTACGAGTTGATTCCAGCGCGTGAAGATTGGCCACTAGGGTCACCCGTGGCCTATGGTGCAGGCTACACCTTTTTGAACCCCATCAATACGACGGCGGCCAATCCCTTTACCCTGAACCAGCAAACGGGGAACATCACGTTTGTCGCGAACACTGTGGAAACGTCTGTGATTGCACTTCGCGTCAACGAATACCGCTTTGACTCAACCTATTATGTGTGGGTTAAGGTTGGATCGTCCAACCGCGAAATCCAAGTTTCGGTTGCCGGAAACTGCAATGCCATCGTGAATGCGGGGGTTGCTCTGGATCCCAATGCTCCGGGGGTAAGCCTCGACGCGCAGGGCCGTCAGACTAAGGACTACAACTGCCTCGACTCTTCGGTGACACTGCTGTTTACGCTTGATGTGGAGTGCGCGTCTGTTTCGCCCGACGGTTCTGACTTCCGTTTGACCAACCCAGCAGGCCAGCCGATTCCGATTAAAGCGCTCGTGCCGAACTGCGACGTGAATGGGGAGACCTCGACGTTAGAGGTCAAGCTCTTCAAGCCGCTGTCAATGAATGGCGAGTACTACCTCTACTCAAAGGTGGGCAACGACGGCAACACACTCTTGAATAAGTGCGGAAAGGACATGGAAGAATTTGATACGATCGTATTGATCGTCAATGACTGTGTTGACCTTGAAATGGAGCTTACCAATGTGACCATTAACGAAGACGAGCATCCACATGTGTACTGGGATGTAGACACCACGACGCTACCTCGCTACCTCTTTAATATGTGGCGTGTGTACCGCTCTGACGATGGCGGAGCCACATACAGCATCGTACACAACAGCACCGATACCAACCTGCGCAACTGGGAAGACGTCAACATCGACGCCAATATGGTCGATACCCGCGTGCACCGCTACTTCGTGGATGCCATTGTCAACGGTTTTGTTCAGCCCTCGACCGATACGGTTAAGAGTATGTGGCTTCGTGGTGACATGACGAACACGCAGTCGATTCCGGTGGTTTGGAACGCCTACAATGCTTGGGATACGGCCCACTACCAAGTGCAATTTGGCCGCAACCTCAGCGGTTTACCAGGAGCGGCCTACTCGTGGTCGGACTATGGAACCCGTATTCAGGACACGTTTGCCCTCGTGGAGCACCCCAACTTGCCTCCGGGACAGTACGCCGTGCGCATCAAGTCGTACCGCCATGCTTCGGTTCCGACCTACGCCGTGAACCCGCTGCAGGACACCGCCTATTCGAACTGGATTGAGTTTGGTGAGCCGGTTCCGCCGATTCCGCCGATTGATACGGTGATTGTTCCGAACGTGATTACGCCGAACGGCGACGGGCGCAACGACCTGTTTGAGATCCAGGGCTTGATGAGCTACACGACTTCGCGTGAGGTGACCATTATGAACCGCTACGGCAAGGTGATTTACAAAAACGAGGCCTACGACAACGCCCAGCCTTGGGACGGCAAGGACCAGTCTGGTTCGATGCTCGCCGACGGAGTGTACTTCTACGTGATCAAGTTGTACGACGAGCCCAATGCGGCGAACCTCAAGTTGAGTGGTTCGGTGACGATTCTGTCGAATTAAGTTTTGGTTTTGATTTTCGGGCCCCCGACCGCTTTGGCGGCCGGGGGCTCGTTAGTTTTGTAGCGTGGAGTTAAGCGAACACCTGAAGACGCTGCTGCGGACGCTTCCTGAGCGCCCGGGGGTGTACCACCACATTGATAAAGAGGGGGTGATCTTGTACATCGGCAAGGCCAAAAACCTGAAGAAGCGGGTGAGTTCGTACTTTCATAAGAGCCACGATTCCGCCCGACTTAGTATGCTCGTGCGCAAGGTGGCCGACATTCAAACCATCGTTACCGAGACTGAGTTCGACGCGCTGCTGCTTGAGAATACGCTGATTAAGAAGCACCAGCCGCGCTACAACATCAACCTCAAAGACGGCAAGACCTACCCCTGGGTGTGCATCAAGAAGGAGCGCTACCCGCGAATTTTTGCTACGCGCCGCCGCATCGAGGACGGTTCTGAATACTTTGGCCCATATGCCTCGGTGAAGATGATGTACACGGTGCTTGACATTATCAAGGAGGTGTTTACGCTCCGGACCTGCCAGTTGGCGATGGACCAGTCTGCCATTGAGTCCGGCAAGTACCGTGCGTGCCTGGAATTTCACATAAAGCGCTGCTTGGCTCCGTGCGAGGGTCGCCAGGATGAGGGCAGCTACTTGGCCGACGTTCAGGGTGCGCGCCAGCTGCTTCGGGGCGATTTGAAGGCAACGCGCGAGCGACTGTTTGGTCAGATGATGGCCCACGCGGCGGCCCAAGAGTTTGAGGCCGCGCAGTTTGTCAAGGAGCGCTTAGAGCGCCTCGACGCCTACCAGTCAAAGTCGACTGTGCTGAATCCGGCCCTGGGATCAGTGGATGTGTTTTCGCTTCTGAGTGATGCGGAGTACGGTTATGTCAATATGCTGCACATTCGCGACGGAGCGGTCATTCAAAGTTTCACGCTGGAGTTGCGCAAGCGGCTCGAGGAGACGGACGCCGAACTCATGGCGTTGGGGCTGGCGGAACTTCGCGAGCGCTTTCCGAGTGAGGCCAAGTTGGTCTTGGTGTCGCACGAGCCAGAGGTGGTTCCGCCCAATGTTGAGGTGGTGGTTCCGCTGCGGGGCGACAAGCGGGCCGCGGTTGAGCTGTCGGAGCGCAACGCCCGTGCCTATCGGGCGGAACGCCTGAAAAACGTGCAGCTGGTGGACCCTGAGCGCCACAGCGACCGCATCATGCGCCAGATGCAAAAGGACTTGCGCCTGCCCTTTGAGCCCCGGCGCATTGAGTGCTTTGACAACTCGAACATTCAGGGAACGAATCCGGTGTCTGCCTGTGTCGTGTTCATTGACGGCAAGCCGGCGAAGTCAGAGTACCGCCACTTTAACGTCAAAACGGTCGAAGGGCCCGACGATTTTGCTACGATGAAGGAGGCGCTTTCGCGCCGCTACACGCGGGTCCTGAACGAGGGGCTTCCGCTTCCACAGCTGGTGCTCATCGACGGGGGCAAGGGCCAGCTCTCAGCCGCGGTCGAAGTGTTTGACGAGCTCGGACTGCGCGGACGCGTGGCGTTGATCGGTATCGCTAAGCGCCTTGAGGAGCTGTACTTTCCTGAGGACCCGGTTCCGCTCTACCTCGACAAGCGATCTGAAACACTGAAGGTGCTGCAGCAGGCCCGCAACGAGGCGCACCGCTTTGGCATCACGCACCACCGTGCGCGCCGCAGCAAGTCGAGTCTGTCAAGTGCGCTGGACGGAATTCCCGGGGTAGGTCCCGCCACGGTGCAAATTCTGCTCGAAACGTTCAAGTCAGTGGCGGGCATTCGCAAGGCCAAGCCCGAGGCATTGGTCGCGGCGGTGGGCGCCAAAAAGGCTGACGCGGTGCGGTTGGCCTTGGGGCAAGTGTAGCAAGGTTGGCTATTGGCGCTGCGCGCTAGGGCCCCTTTGGGGCTTGGGCCTCTTTGGGGCTAGTGCCGCTGCGCGGCTTGGGCTGCTGCACGGCCAGAATGCCTCAAACGGATTTTTTGCGCAACAAATTGATTGTAAAGAATATATCCGTTTCGAGAATTTTGAGAAAAAGTAAAATCCGGTTATAACCGAACAAAAACGTGGCGTGTGCGCGTCCGGCACTAGGATTTAGTACTGGTTTATGGTTTCATGTGGCGCTGTGAGTTCACCAGTGGACACGTAGCGAGAAGTAAAAAACGGCTAACGAGCCAAGCTTGCTAACGAACTAAATGGCCGTCCTCAAGACGAAAGATGGTTTCGGCCCGGTCAATGACGCGCTGGTCGTGGGTGCTGAACAAAAAGGTGGTTCCCTCTTGGTGGTTGAGGTCGCGCATGATGTCGAGCAGGGTTTCGGTGCTCTTGGAGTCGAGGTTGGCTGTGGGCTCGTCAGCGAGAATGAGTGAGGGGCGCGAAGCGAGGGCACGGGCGACGGCGACGCGCTGCTGCTGTCCGCCCGAGAGTTGGGAGGGGCGCTGGAGTTCTTTGCCGGTAAGTCCAACTGCAGCCAGAAGCTCGAAGGCCCGGTCGCGGCGGTCGCGCACACCGACGCCTTGGAGTTCCATTACGAATGCGACGTTCTCCCAGGCGTTGAGCACGGGCACGAGGTTGTAGGCCTGAAAGACGAATCCGATGCGGTGCAGGCGGAACTCAATGGTTTCGCGGTCGGTGAGGGCGGTGATTTCGGTTTCGTCGATCCAGATTTGGCCCGAAGTGACGCGGTCAAGGCCCCCGATGGCGTTGAGGAGCGTGGTTTTGCCGCAGCCTGAGGGGCCGACGAGGGCGGCGAATGCTCCGCGCTGAAGGTCGAGTGAAACGTCCTGAACGGCGTGCACGGGGCCCGCGGTGGATTCGTAGGTTTTGACGACGCGGTCTACGCGCAAAAGGGGTTGGGATGAGTCACTCATAGCACGCGCATACTTTCAATGGGGTTCAATTTCAGGGCTTTGCGTGCTGGGTAAAGCGACGAAAGCAGGCCGAGTACCGCCACGAGCAGGGCGATGGGCAGGTAGAATTCCGGAACCGAAACCGGGTAAATGGTGGACTGAAGACCGAATTCGGCGAGGCCTTTGTCGACGCCGTCGATGGAGATTCCGGTTCGGCTTGTGACGGCGATGGTGAGGTGGCCGAGCAGCAGTCCGATCGGCATTCCGGCTAAGCTTAGCAAGAGGGTTTCCCAGACCACCAGGCGAAAGACTTTGCGGCGGGTGAGCCCGATGGCCATGAGCATTCCGAGTTCGCGCGTGCGTTCGAGGATGGCCATGAGCATGGTATTGAGGATTCCGAAGGCCATGGCAAAGAGAATCACCGCCATAAACAACAGGAGTGACTGGGCGAGCACTTCGTCGGCGTAGCTGAGGTCGGGACTGATTCCGCGCCAGGTGCGCACGATGGCAGAACCGGGTTCGGCCACAGCTCCCTGGATCTGGGCTACGGTGGCGTCGAGCGAGTCGAGCGTGCGGACGCGAAAGTGAATTTGGTGGACTGCGCCGCGCGCCATCGCGAGGCTGTCGCCCCCCAGAACTTCGGGAGCGAGTGCGGTGAGCGGAGCATAGACCTGCACGCCCTCAATTAAGTTGCTTACCCCGTCGTAAATGCCTTCGACGGCAAAAAGGACGGTGTGGATTTCGCCGCGGACGTCCTGAAAGCTGAGCACGACGCGGTCTCCAAGGCCGGCGCCAAGCTGGTCGGCGAGCTTTTGACCGAGGGTAATTCCTTCGGAACCCAACGCACCCGACACCACGTTGCGCGGTGCCGTAAACACGCGGGATTCGCGCTCGGGGTCGACAGCAAGGATCTGCACCGGGGCCGAAGCGGCCCCCGCTTGCAGCACCGCCATCAGGACGAGCCGCTCGGACCAGGATTCCACCTCGGGGTGGGCGTCTAAGGCCGCGGTCCACTGCTCGGGCTGCGCGAGAAGCGCCTGAACGTCTTGGTTGGCGGTAAAGTTGGAGTCGGTGATTTGCGCATGACCGACGTAGTCGTCGAGCGCAGAGGCAGTGCGCGCGTCGTTGACGCCTTGGGCGAGGCCCATCATGAAGACTCCAGCCCAGACGCCGAGGGCCATGGCTCCGACGACCACGCCGCTGCGCCAGGGACTGCGCCAGATGTTGCGCCATGCCATTTGAATGAGGAGGTTCATCGGTGAATGGGGCTAGTTTTGAACACGGTGCGCAGTGGCCAGGCGGCCGCGAGAAGGGCGATGACGACGATGATTCCGCCGTGCGTCAGTGAAATGGTCCAGTCGAGGCTTGGCGGAAGTATGGGTTCCCAACCCTGCTGTTCTACGGCAGCGGCTACATCGCCCTGAAGGCGCAGGGGGAAGCGATCGAGGATCAGAACGGCCACGCGTCCGAGCACGGCACCCACAAGGGCGCCTGCTACGCTGAGTAGTACGACTTCGGTGAATACAATTCCGGCCAAAAGTCCGCGCCGCATGCCCATGGCGAGTTGCATGGCGAATTCGCGTTGGCGCTCGTTGGCGAGCATGATCATGGTTCCGAGGAGGCCAAAGCCAATGACCACATAAAGAATGAACAAGATGACTTTGCCGCCCGACGAGTCGGCTTGAATCATCTGAATGAGCTCGGGCATGCGGGTTTGCCAGCCCAAGAAGTGGGCGCCGTCACGGGGGTGGCGCGCGCTCAGGTCGGCGGTGGGGTCGGAACTGAGTTCGGTACTTCGGGGCGTGATTTGGATATAGCTCCACATTCCGTAGGCGCCGGCAAATTCTTGGGCGTCGGCAAGTCCGACGACGGCGCTGCGCTTTTCGAGTTCGGGGTTGCCCATGTTGAGGGTGCCCGCAACCACCCATGCGGCGCCGGCCATGCTTCCCTGAAAGCCTTGGCCCATGGCCACGAGGGTGTCGCCGACCGAGATGCGAAGCTGTTCGGCGAGTCGCTTGCCCAGCCATACCGAGCCAGGGGTTGAGTTCCACGAGCCGCTTGCCAACCGTGCTTGCCAAATCGGTTCCTTAGCTTCTTCGGGGCTGATCCCGATCCACTGGGCCACGCCGCTTTGGTCGCCCACGCTCAGCAGCGAGAATCCCTGTAGCCGGGGATAGGCGCTGGCAATCTCGCGGTCGGCGCGCAGTTCGTCGAGCCATTCCTGGTCTTCATAGAGTGCGTAATCCAGGTTTTGGCTGGGCCAGTAGGCGGTGTCGCTGACTTGAACGTACCCGCTCATGGATCCGACCACCGTCGCAACCATGTGGTTGTACACCCCGAGCTGCAGCGACCTCAGAATGATGGCAAAAAACAGGGCGAAGGCAATCGCAGCGCCCGTAATGAGCGAGCGGCGGCGGTTGCGCCCAAGGTTCCGCCAGGCGAGGCGTAGGACTAAGCGCGCTGCATTCATGGCTGCGTTTGTTCAAGCCGCTGGGGGGTGAACCAGGCGGGGCTGAGCTGGGGCTGCTTCTTCCAAACCTTGACGGTCATCAGGGTGGTCTGCTTGCCTCCCTGGGTGCTGAACTG
>JBDLUG010000057.1:0-9054 GCA_039805405.1 Bacteroidota bacterium | reverse complement strand
CCGCCGAGGTCGACGTTGGCGTAGGACTGGTGCACAATTTTGTCGGACCACCCCACGTTGGTGTTGGTCAGTAGCGCGGCAAGCGGGTTGACGACTTCAGATGTGACGCGGTTCGAAATCGCATAGATTCCGCCCTGGTCGCGCACGAGGTTGGGGCGGAGTACCCCGTTCACCGTGTACGGTGCGCCGCTCAGCGCGAGTGGATTGGTTTCGTAGACCGGAGTAATGGGGTCCATGTTGAGCGCGCGACCCAGTGGCGACCCAAATTCCGTGTTTTCAGCGACAGACTGACTGGTGTTGTGCGTGAACGCGGTGCTCATACCCACAGTGATCGCTTGGTGCACTTTGTTGGTTGTGTTGAGGCGGGCGGTGATTCGCTCAAAATTCGAGCGTCCTGGAGCAACGATACCTTCTTGGCGGAACCTGCCCACCGAAGCAAAGTAGCTTCCGTCTTTGCTGCTCTGCGACATGCTCACGTCGATCGACTGCACAGGGGCATTGCGGTTGAATACGGCGTCCTGCCAGTCGGTGCCGGCTCCGAAGCTGCGGGGGTCGGCGTACGGAATCGACTGTCCCGCTGCCGCCGCCATTTCGTTTTGGAGGGTAGCGTACTCGGTTGCGTCAAGTACCGAAACCTTGCGCCATGGATTCTGAATGCCTTGGTAGGCTGACACGCTGACGTTCATTTGGCCGCCTGCCCCTTTGCCGCTCTTCGTAGTCACGATGATTACGCCGTTCGCGCCGCGTGCACCGTAGATCGCAGCAGACGCGGCATCTTTAAGTACTTCAATCGTTTCGATGTCGTTGGGGTTGAGGTAGTCAATACCGCCTCCAATGACAACGCCGTCCACGACGTAGAGTGGGTCGGAACCGTTAATGGACGCTGTTCCGCGAATTCGCACAACGCTACCCGAACCGGGTTGGCCCGAATTCTGGGTTACTTGAACTCCCGCGGTGCGGCCCTGCAGGGCTTGCTCGACGCGCAATAGGCTCATGTTTTCGATGTCCTTGGCCTTGACTTGGGCGATGGCGCCCGTGACATTCGACTTCTTTTGGGTACCAAAACCGACCACGACGACCTCGTCGAGCTCTGAAGATTCCGACACGAGTACCACGCGCATGCCGTTGGCGGCCGGAACTGTTTTATCGGTGTACCCCAGCGCGCGAACCTTGAGGCTCACGCCTGATTTCACGTTGACGGTAAATGATCCTTGCGCATCTGACGAGGTCAGAACCGCGCCGTCAGCGAGGCTAATCACGGCGTTGGGGATGGGGCTGAGTGAGCCTTCTTCGACAACCGTTCCTTTGAGTGGGGCGGTCTGTGCCCAAATTGTCTGGGTTCCGAAGGCCAGTAGGCTGACTAAAAATGGAAGTATGCGTTGCGTCATGTGATGTGATCTTATGGTAAATCCTACCATTAACTACGGCAATATAGTACGGATTACTAAATGTCAACTCCACGTTATGAAACATTTAAAGTATTGTAAATGAATTAAATAATTGAATTTATTTGTGTGTACATTGTACACTATCTAAGCCAAAACCCATCCCGATTTCAGGTGTCGGTGCTCTAAAAGATGCGCAAGATCCGCCTTGGCAATCCTTAAGATTAGCGCGACCTTTGCCGCATGAACGTACTCATTTTTGGTTCCGGAGGTCGCGAATCGGCCTTCGCCTGGAGCATTGCACAAAGTGGTTTGCTGTCCAACCTCTACATCGCTCCCGGAAACCCCGGCCTTAGCGAGGTGGGTACCTGCATTGAGTTAGACTGGCGCGACCGCGACATGGTCGCCGACTTTTGCCTGCGCAACGACATTCACATTGTTGTTGTAGGTCCAGAAGAGCCCTTGGTGCACGGTCTCGCCGACTACTTTGCCTTTCATCCAGAACTCGAACGCATTCACTTCATCGGTCCCCGCGAAGAGGCGGCCCAACTCGAGGGCTCCAAGGACTTTGCAAAGGCATTTATGAAGCGCCACGGAATTCCGACCGCCGCGTACCGCACATTCACCAAAAACGAACTTGAGGCAGCCAAGATGTACGTCCTTAGCCAAGATGGACCCTACGTGCTCAAGGCTGATGGACTTGCCGGAGGCAAAGGCGTGGTTATACTCGACCACGTCGTCGACGCCCTCAAGGAACTGGATTCGATGCTGGGCGAAGCCAAGTTTGGGTCCGCTTCAAGCCGCGTGGTCATCGAAGAGCACCTCACCGGCCCTGAATTCTCAGTATTTGTGCTCACGGATGGCGAAAACTACATCCTGCTTCCGCAGGCCACCGACTACAAGCGGGTGGGTGAGGGCCAGACCGGACCCAACACCGGCGGAATGGGCGCCATCAGCCCCGTGCCCTTTGTGACCCCTGATGTGCTCGGCCAAGTGCACCGCGAAATCATTCAACCCACCATTGAGGGGCTTCAGGCCGAGCAAATTCCGTACTGCGGATTCATCTTTTTTGGCCTCATGCTCACAGCCGACGGCCCTAAGGTCATCGAGTACAACGTTCGCATGGGCGACCCCGAAACCGAAGCCGTCCTTGCGCGCCTCGACGAGGACCTCCTCGCCCTCATGATCGATGCGGCCCGCGGCCACATTGCCACGCGTCCGGCCGCGGTCAAGCCCGAAACGGCCATTACAGTGGTCATGACAGCCCCTGGCTACCCTGGTGATTACCCCAAAGGTCTTGAGATTTCTGGCACCGAGCTGCCTTCTGAGGGCAGTCTTCTGTTTCATTCCGGAACCGCGATGCGCGACGGTCAGTTGGTCACCAACGGCGGACGCGTCCTCGCCATAACCGGACTAGGTGCCGATGCCGAAGAAGCAAAAACGCGAGCATATGCCCGCGTTGCTCAAATTCAGTTTGAAGGGAAGCAAGTTCGCCGTGACATCGGAACAATCTACGGCTGGCCCTTGGACGCCAAGAAGTAGGGTTTATTAGCCCTGCTGCTTCTCGTGCTTGCTCATTTCGCGAAGCCAGTACAGGATTCCGCCTGCAATGATTGACCAAAATACCACGTTCGCGGCAGGTCCAATCCAAGGCATAGCCATAAATGTCAGTTCAAACAGGTCGCCGGTAGCTTCAAAAAAGGTGCGCAGGGGCATAGCAATGTACTTTTGAGATGCCCAAAGGTAACCCAGCCTAACCAAATGCCCACACTTCTCTTTCGCAATGCCCATCCTGGGGTCGCATTTGTGCTCGTTCTGGCCGTCGCCGGAATCAGTTTCGGCATCAATACCCTACTCGGCGCCCCCCATAGCCTGCTTTTGGCGCTGGCCACAGGAGTTGGGGCATGGTTTGTCAACTTTATTCTGGTCTACCGGAGCCGCTACCTCAAGCAAAACTATCTGTTTGGCTGGCTGTGGTTCACCGCCGCGGTCGCCTTGAGCGGAAGCCGTCAAGGAATCCAGTGGTACACTTTGGGTGGCTCCCTCGCTGCGGCAGCGTGGATGGCCTTGTCCTACGAAATGGCATTTGACCAGCGCAGCGCCCTTGCGCGCCGCATCAATCTTGGCTTTGTCACCGGAATCTTACTCTTGTGGAACGTACGTTTCAGCTACTTTCTCCTGGTGTCGCTCTGGGCTATTGGATGGGGAACCACTCGGTCGGGTCGGGGCTTCCTGCAGTTGCTAATGGGCTGGTTGGTTCCGGCGTCTGCAATTGCCACCTACTACTGGACCATTGGCGGGCCTGAATTCTTTTACCAGTGGCTGGCCGCCCTAAAGCCGAGTTGGACACACACCTTGCCCAGTCCCGGAGAATGGACCGTCTTGTTCTGGCTGGTCGTCGCCATTCCTCAAACGGTCCGGGCGGCGGTTTCGGCGAAGCGCTCAAAGCGCCAGGGCTTGTACTTGTCGTGGTCCGGAATCCTCGTAGCCATCATGTGGCGCATTGCGCACCCCGATGCCGCGACCAGTGGGCTCCTCGCCGTCTTTGCGGCGCCGCAGCTCGTCAATCTTCAAGATTACTTGCCCAAGTACTGGATGCGCATCCTACTTGGGCCTTCGCTGCTGGCCTCAGGCCTATTCAGCGTCTTTTGGTAGAAACAACGCTTTGAGTTCGTGGGCGTCCTCGGGCTTCATTTTTCCCGACAAAATCAGGGCTAACTGCCGGCGGCGCAGCGCGCCGTCGTAGCGGCGTTGCTCTTCGTCGGTTTCAGGTTCTACGGCCGGAATCGGAATCGGTCGTCCCAAGTCGTCCACGGCTACAAACGTGTAGATGGCCTCGTTGCACTTGGTTCTTTTTCCGGTGCCGCGCTGGTCCTCCATATGAACGTCAACCCAGACTTCCATCGAACTGCTGAATGCGCGCGAAACCTTTGATTCAAGGGTCACAATGGCTCCTTGCGGAATCGCTTCGTTAAAGGATACATTGTTCACCGAAGCCGTGACCACCGTACGGCGGCAGTGGCGGTGGGCCGAAATGGCAGCACATCGGTCCATCCAACTCAGAAGTTGGCCCCCAAACAAATTGTTGAGGTTGTTCGTATCGTTCGGAAGAACAATCTCGGTCATCACCGTAAGGGATTCCGAGGGATGCTTTGGTTTCATTCGTGGTAGATCCAGATCGCCGGAAAGTCCCCCTTAAGCTGAGCTTTGGCCTTGCGGGCGGCGTCTTCGCTGGCAAAGGTACGCAGCGCTACCTTCTTCAAGCCGACTTTGGCGTCCAGCACTTCGGCTTGATACCCAGATTTTTTCAGGTCGCTCGCGAGGCGTTCGGCGTTGGCAGTTTCGGCAAAGGCACCGACGATTAGGCAGTATTGGCCTTTTAGCTGAGGTTGGCGAGGTTGGCTGAGATTAGCTGAGATTGGCTCGTTGGCTCCTTTGGCTGCTGGCTTGCTGGCTGCTGGTTTGCTGGCTGCTGGCTCGTTGGTTCCTTTAGCGAGGTTGGCTGCTGGTTTGCTGGCTGCTGGTTTGCTGGCTGCTGGCTCGTTGGTTCCTTTAGCGAGGTTGGCTGCTGGCTCGTTGGCTTTTTTGCTTGCCGGTTCCTTGGCTGGCTGGCTTTTTGGTTCGTTAGCGGGCGTCACGAATTCTTCAACGGATTCGGTCCAGGAATCCCAGGTGCGGATGAGGCTGGATTTCTGGGCAGAAAACCAAGCGCTGAAGTTCCAATCAATGGTTGCCTGCTGGACGGTGGAGCGCACGTTGTCTTTGGTTCCGCCAATTGCGGCTAGCCCCAAAGCGCCCGCGACGATGGCGGCAGCTTGCCACGAACGCACACGAGGGGCGTCGCCCTTTGAGGGGGTTGAAGGCGCAATGGACTCTGTTGTGGCAAGGTCCATGCGAAACATGGGAAGGCCGAACGAGCTCGAGAGGAAGTTGGCTTCAAGGCTTGCTTTGAAGGTCCACTGCGATTCGATGCGGCGAAGGCTGCCGATTCCGTGAAGTACGAGGCGGTCGCCGCGGTCGAGGACCCGACGGTATTCGGCAGTGCAGGCGGCGATGGCTTCGGCGACACCTGCCTCATCGAGGCATTCAATGTGCTGAAGGTGCTTGATAAGGCTCGGGGAGGTGAATTCGGCCTGGGGACTAAAGCTGACCCGGCGGGCGGGCGGCAGAATGAGACCGGCGGGAAGCTGAATTTCGGCTCCGTAGCGGCGCACGCTGAACGTGCCTAGACCGCGCACAGAAAGGCTATCTTCCTGAAACAGAAGAAAGGCGAGGTGCAGGTTAAGGGTGTAGCTAAGCGAGGCCATAATTCACGAATTTAGTGCGCAGGCCTGGTCGGGCCGCGACTTATCAACGGGAGTTATGAACAGGTTATCCCCAACCCAGTAACCAGTAACCAGCAGCTAGTAACCAGCAGCTAGTAACTAGTAACCAGTTGCTAAAAGAGCTTTCGGTACCCGTGGCAGTAGGGGGTTCCGCCCTTAACGTCGTAGTAGTCCTGGTGGTAGCCCTCGGCCGAGTAGAATGGGGCTGCCGGAAGCAGTTCCGTGGCCACATCGTAGCCTTTGGCGCGAAGCTCTTTGATGAGTGACGCGGTGAGTGCGCGCTGGGCCTCTGATTGATAGAAGACGGCGCTGCGGTACTGGGGGCCGAGGTCGGGACCCTGTCCGTTGCGTTGGGTGGGGTCGTGCGTTTCAAAAAACATGCGGAGCAGGGTTTCGGCTGTGGTGCGTGCGGGATCGTACTCGACGAGGCAGGCTTCGTAGTGGCCGGTCTTTTTGGTGCAAACCTCTTGGTAGCTCGGGTTTTCGACGTGGCCGCCGGTGTAGCCTACGGTCGTGGCAACCACCCCGTCGATTCGCTTGAGAAAGTACTCGGTTCCCCAAAAGCAGCCAGAGGCGACGATGAGGGTTTCGTTTCCGGGTTGGGCGGGAGCAGCGGGCATTAGAGACACGGGTGCAGAATTTTTAGTAGGTTGGGCACAGGCCGACAAGGTGCTCAGCACACCTAGGGCACAAAGTTGAATGAGTCGGCGCATACTTAGGTAACGCGTGCGGGGCCAAAGGGTTTACATTCCCATGTCGTCACCGCCGCCGCCTTCCATTCCGCCACCCATTCCGCGTCCGCCACGGCCACCACGGCCTTGGCTTCGGTCGGGCTTGCCGAAGTTGTACTGCAGGGTGACGTACCCGATGCGGCTCTCGCGAAAGCGCATGAAGTAGATGTCGGTAAAGGGCGGATGCTGCTCGACCTGAAAGCGACGCTGCTTGAACACGTCGCTCAAGCGCACGGTCAAATTGAGCTTGTTTTTGATGACTTCGTACTTGTATCCGAAATCAAAAAACTGAATGCCCTTGAAGTAGCCTTGGCCCGTTGGACCTGCGCCCCACTGGTTGAAGGTGAACTGAAACTGATGCTCGGGAGTGGGATTGTACATCGCATTCGCGCGGCCCTGCCAACCAAATCCGGATTGAATGAGGCCGCCTTGAAGCGTGGACGAATTGATGACGGCCCAAAATGCGTCGCCGGATGCCTGAAGGCTAAACTTCTTGCCAAATCGGGCCATTGTATTGCCGCTTAGGCCAAAGCGGTCGCGGGTATCGAAGTTTTCCCAGGTTACGGTGACGAATCCGCTGTTGTCCACCTCGAGAAAGCGCGAGAACATGTCAGTCGTGTGCTGTAGGTAGCCCGAGAGTGTGGCAGAACCCCATTTGGCGTACTTGGCCGCGCTGAGTTCAAAGGCGTGGGTGTACTCGGGCATGAGTAGCGGATTTCCCTTGCGAAACGACTGGGGATTCGAATAGTCGATCAATGGGTTAAGTTGTTCTTCACCTGGGCGGTTGACACGCATTGCGTAGCTCGCCTGAAAATCGGTTCCTTTCTTGGGGCTGTAGGTCAAGAAGACGCTGGGAAAGTATCCGGGGTAGGTGAAGTCCAACTGGCTTCCGGACTTGAGGATGAAGCTCAAGTTGGCGACTTCGTAGCGCATTCCGGCTTGGGCCTTCCACTTTGAATTGAACACATAGCCGTAGGTGGCATACAGTGCGTGCACCCACTGCCACTGGTCGACAAACTGGGTGCGCAGGGTGTCTTCGGCAAAGCTGCTGCTGAACCGAGTTTCGAGGAAGCTGGCGTCGCGGTCGCTGACGCGGGCGAAGTAGGTGCTGCGTCCGCCAAACGTCATCTTGCTCTTGCTGTTGATGATTTGCTCGGCGTCGGTCTGAAGGTTGAGGTTTCGGGTGGTCTCAAACTCTTCGAAACGCTGCACGTAGACTCCGCCGTAGGTCAGAACCTTGGGGTAGTTGCTGTCGGCATCAAAGAAGTTGTTGGTCGCCTCGTCTCGCCAGCGGTCTGAGTAGTTGAGGTCAAACGTCCACTTTTCGCCGTCCTTTTTGAACTGGCGCTCCAGGCGCAGTGCCACGTCAGAGTTGGCGTTGGCTCGCGTACCCACGGCGCCCTGCACCGCTTTGGTCTCAAAGCTGCCTGACGAGTTGGCAAAGTCGGTGCTGTCCCACTCTTCGCGGGTCTCTTGGTTGCGCCCCACTGAGAGGTTGGCGGTCCACTTCTTGCCGAGCGGAAGGTCCATGCCCAGTCGGCCGTTCAGCCCGACGCTGTGGTTGTCGCCCCACATCAGGTGGTCTTGGCGGTAGGCGGAATCCGGAAAGTTAAAAATGCGTTCGATGGTTCCGCCTGAATACATCCAGCGGTCGTCCCAAGCGAGGCTCGTGAACAGGCGGACTTTGCCCACGGGCACTGATATGTTCGTAGAGGCGTTGTACTTGCGGTTGGTTCCGACGCCCGTGATGACGCTTCCGTTGAGCGGAAGTTCGCGGTTCTTTTTGGTCACGATGTTGATGACCCCGCCCGAACCTTGGGCGTCAAACTGCGCACCGGGGTTGGTGATGACTTCGACGCGCTGCACGCTCCCGGCGGGCAGTCGGTCAAAGGCGTTGGTGCCTGAAAAACCGAGCAGGGAAGCAGGGCGCCCGTCGATCAGTATAGTGACGTTTTCGTCGCCGCGCAGCTGCACATTGCCGTCCATGTCAAGCGACACGTTGGGGACTTGGCGCAGCACGTCCGTACCTGTTCCGCCTTGAACGTTGAGGTCAGACGCCACGTCGTAAACTTTGCGGTCCATGCCCAACAGGGCGCGCGCAGCTTGGCCTTCGACCTTGGCTTCTTCGAGTTCAGTGGTACTCGCAATGGCCTTTAAAATGCCTAGTTTGATTGGGGTTCCCTTGGCCTCAATCGGGCGCATCAACGGCTGGTACCCGAGCGGACGCGCCACGAGTCGGTAGCTGCCGTTGGGCACGTTGAGCTGAAAGTTGCCCTGGGCGTCGGTCACGGTCTGGCTGACCGGTCCGTCGGTGCCCATCACTCGCACAGCCGCGTTCGGAATCGGTTCCTCGCCATCGACCACCTGGCCCACAATAAGGGTTTGCGCGAGCAGGGGTGTCGCCGCGAGGGCAACCCAGAGGGCGAGGATTCGAAGGAACATATTCATCAGACGTTGGCTTGGGTCAAAGGTTTAGTGGGGGGTGGTTTGGGTCGCGGAACCTGCGGTCACCCGCAGGTGCTGCGGCGCTGACTACCGCAAAAATCCGGCCGAAATCAGGTGTTCGGCAATTTGTACGGCGTTCGTTGCCGCCCCCTTTCGAAGGTTGTCGGC
>JBDLUG010000056.1:0-9063 GCA_039805405.1 Bacteroidota bacterium | reverse complement strand
AAGGGCGTCTACCTCTACCACGGTCAGGTAACCAGTGCTTCGGTCGCCCAAACGCTCGATCAGCCCTTTACTGACCTAGATCTGCTCCTGTGAACAAGCTGCTTCGCCGCATTCTGTGGTACGGATTCGGAGTAGGCCTCGGCGTACTCCTCGTGGCCTTCATTTTTAGGGACCGCGACTTTGAGTGCAGCTACTTTCCGAACGATCGCGTACTCGCAGAACTGCACCGCAAGCCGGTCCGCGGAGCAGATTCCGCCCTGTGGCAGGCGGTTGGCGCCGACTCCTCAGTACTCAAGGCCTTTCTCACGCTGGGCGAAGTTGATTTTGGCGCGAGCCAGACGCGGACCCGGCACGAAGCCGAGGTTCCCGCCTACTGGATCGACCTCGAATTTCAGGACCGCACCTGGCGCGGACTTTGGGAGGCGCGCAACGACAGCGCGTGGCTTGTATCGTTGGCTCGTTAGCTCCTTGGCAAGGTTGGCTCGTTGGCTCTTTGGCTGAGATTGGCTCGTTGGATGCTGATGTGGCGAAGCCACAAACTAGAATTTAAATGCAGATTGCCGCGAAGCGGCGCCAGCCCCGCAGGGGCTCGAAGGCGGAGTGCCGAAGGCACGGAGCCCCTAGCCCGAGCGCCGAAGGCGCGAATGGCAACAAATGAACTTCTCCGTGTTCGGTTATAACCGGATTTTACTTTTTCTCAAGTTTTCTGAAATGGTTAATGCGCTGTTATTCAGTAAATTAAATAAATTATCCGTTTAGGGATTATTCGTCAGAATTTACCAAATGGCCAACGAGCCAACCTTGCCAACGAGCCAATCTCAGCTAACTCGCTTCCTTCGGGCCGCTTCTTTGCGAAGCATCAGTAGTTCGCGGCCAGTTTGTCCGGCAACCGAAGTGTTTTCTTCGGCACGGCGCAAGAGGTAGGGCATCACGTTGACGATGGGTCCGAAGGGAAGGTACTTGGCCACGCGAAACCCGTGGTGGGCCATGATGAAGCTGATGAAGTCGCTCATTCCGTAAAGTTGGGCGAACCAAACTGGAGCATCTTGAGGGTTCCAGCCTTGGGAAGTGAGGAGCTCGGCGCCGAGGCGGTTGCTGTCTTCGTTGTGGGTTCCGATCACGACGCCGACGCGGCCGGGGGCTTCGGGACGTCCAAGGGCTGCGAGCATCATTCGAACGCATGCGTCGTACTCGGCATCGGTTCCGGACTTGTCGGGCTGAATCGGTGACGGGTAGCCCATGGAGGCGGCGCGCTCGCGCTCTTTTTCCATGTAGGCTCCGCGCACCAACTTGACACCGTAGAAGTAGCCGTGCGATGCCGCGTGGTCGAGGTCGGCGCGGAGCTGGTCCTGACGGCCCACGCGGTAGCACTGGATGGTGGTGAGCACGACGAGTTGGTCGCGGTTGAATTCCTGCATGGCTTCGCGGGCGAGCTGGTCGATGGCACCTTGAATCCAGGTTTCTTCGGCATCGATCATTAAGGTGCGGCCCGATTTGGCGGCAAACTGGGCCATGCGGCGGATTCGGGCCTGGACTTTAGCGAGCTGCTCGGTTTCGGCCGCGGTTAAGTCCGCGCCAAGGGTCATTCGCTCGAGCAGGTCGTGCGGAGCGATTCCGGTCATCTTAAACACCCCGAGGCTGAGGCCGGGCTCGTGTGCCGAGAGGGCAAGGGTTTGAAGTACCACCTCGACCGTTTGGTCAAATGCGGCATCGGTGGTTTGGCCTTCGACGGAATAGTCGAGAATGCTTCCGACCTGTCCCTTCCACAAGCGTTGAATGGCAGGGCGACTTTGAGCAACGGTTTCGCCACCGCAAAACTGGCGAAAGACAGTGGCCCGAATCAGGCCTTTGACGGGAAGCCTCCACTTGAGGGCCCAGAGACTTAAGGATTTACCCGCCGAAACCAGCGTGGGCGAAGCGAGGACGCCAAATAGAAGGCGGGCGCGGCGGATGTCGGCGGGGGAGGCGTGCTGAAAGGCCAGCGCGGTATCCGAAAAATCGAGCTTCACAAGGCTAAGGATTCAAGGTTGGTGCAAAGATATACGGCGGCATGCCCGACCTTTGTGCAATGGATGTGCATCCCGTACGCGCCTTAGGGTTTGAAGCTTGGAACGAATTGAATGACTGGCTGTTGCGTGAAGGCGACCGCTTCACTTCAGTGCACATTTTGGTGGACAGCACCACCCACGAGCTCGTGCTACCCCGTTTTATGGCCGAAATCGAAGGCTTAGCCGACGCACACATCCTTGAAATTGAGCCGGGTGAAGCTTCCAAAGAGTTGGCAATTGTGGAGCAGCTCGCCCTTGGTCTTCGCGACGAGGGGGCTGACCGCGGCGCGCTGTTGATAGCCCTTGGCGGAGGCGTAGTCTGCGACCTCGCAGGTCTTTTGGCTACGTTGTACATGCGCGGAATTGAGCTGGTGCTCGTTCCGACATCGCTACTTGCCATGGTCGACGCGGCCTGGGGTGGCAAAAACGGCGTGGATTCTGAAGGAACCAAAAACTTACTCGGGACCTGGCGCCCCGACGCTCCCGTGTTTGCGGACCTGCGCGCCCTCGAAACCTTGCCCGAACGCGAGTGGCGCCAAGGTTGGGCTGAGTTGGTCAAGCAGGCGTGGATCGCGGGCGGAGCCCTTTGGGCCGAAGTTGCCCAAGGCCCCTGGACGCACGCTGCCTTTTGGGTCAGCGATGCCGCCGAAGTCAAGCTTCAGGTGGTCGCCGAAGACCCCTTTGAGCGCGGAACCCGCCGCGCCCTTCTCAACATGGGCCATACCGTGGGGCACGCAGTCGAGTCGATGGCGGTGGCACTCGGACTGGACTACGGTCACGGTGACTGCGTGGCATTGGGCCTTTCGGTGGAATCGCGAATTCTTGATTCCTTGGTCCGAACCGGTTCCGCCGAGCGCGCTGCCCTGCGGAGCCGAATCGACTCAGACTTTCAGCTTGATGCGTTGCGGAACCTTGATTCCGCCGCGATTTGGGCGGCGATGCAGCACGACAAAAAGAAGCGGGGTGGCGAGCTGCGCATCGTATGGTGCCCTGAACCAGGTGCTGCCGAAGTAGTGCTTCGGGTCGGTGAAGCAGACTTTACAACAGCTTGGAACGCGGATGCGGCGCATTGAACTTCCGTACGCCAAAAGCTTGGCCAACAGGGTGATGCTGCTTCGGGCGTTGCGTGGCGAAGCGCTTCCCAGTCCGGATCCGCTGTGGAACGACGACATGCATGCGATGCTCAGGGTGCTCACAGCTCCCGCCGGGCCTGATGGGGTTCGGCGTGCCGACGCAGGCCCGGCCGGAACCGCCTACCGATTCGGAATGGCCTACTGGGCCGCCCAACCAGGGTCAGACATTCTGCTGTGCGGCGATAAGCGGATGCGTGAACGCCCCATCGCGCCGCTGGTCGAGGCCCTTCGCGGCCTGGGTGCGACACTAGAGTCAGTGGCTGAGGGCTGGCGAATTCAGGGCGTTGCGTGGCCGTCAGGCGAAGTCGCCGTGGATGCCCGTGAGAGTTCGCAGTTTGCCTCCGCGTTGGTGCTTGTGGCCTCGGTTGCGGCTCCCGACCTGCGTGCCACCACACCGTGGGGTGTGTCCAGCGAGCCTTACTTTGCGATGAGTCACACACTTGCAGCCCGAACTGAACTGCCGTGGCCGCCCGAGCGCGACTGGTCTGCGGCCCTTGTTTTTTGTGCCGCAGTGGGGTTGACAGGCCGCCCAGTACTGTTGCCGGGTCTCGAATTCAAGAGCGTTCAGGGCGATTCCGCGTGCGCCCAATGGGGTGGCGAACTTGGTTTTGCGGTGACCGAGACTCCCGAAGGCATCACGGTAGATCATACGGCACCTGCCACCGGATCCTGGGTCGTCGACTTTGGGGCGCAGCCTGACTTTGCAATGCCCGCCATCGTGGCCGCCGCGTTGCTTGGACGGAGCGGCACCGCTTCGGGCCTTCACACCCTCAACGCCAAAGAGTCGCCACGTTTGGATGCGACCGCCGACTGGCTCGGTCTTCTGGGCTGCAGTGTCACAAAAGGGGCGGATTGGATCAATTGGGAGGTTTCTCATTCTGTGGACCAGTCAAATGAGCTCGAGTTGGACTGCCGTGGCGACCACCGCATGGCTTTTTGTGCAGCGCTGATTTCGCTGAAGCGGCCCGTGCGCATTCTCGGATCTGACTCGGTGTCAAAGTCCTTTCCGGATTTTTGGGAGCAGTTTGGGGCGTTAGCCGGATAGCAAGGTTGGCTCTTTGGCTCGTTGGCAAGGTTGGCGAGGTTGGCTCGTTGGCTCGTTGGCTCGTTGGCTCGTTGGCGAGGTTGGCTCGTTGGCAAGGTTGGCTCGTTGGCGAGGTTGGCTCGTTACCAATTTTGAAGCGGTAGTTGTGCACGAACACTGCCGCTCCAGCCGCTTGGCGATCGGCGGATTCGAGCGCTCATTCGGGTGAGATTTTGGGAGTAGGTGAGGGCGGCCTCGGCAGTCCAGCCTGGGCGCCATAGGGTCATGGGACCGGTAGCTCGGGGAAGAACTGAGGGGGTTGCCTCCAGAAGATCGGGCTCATTGGGGTCGCGTTCTTTGGTGAATTCGGTGGTTAGGTTGCCGTCCAGGAGTCGTTCGAGGATGTTGGGTTGGGATTCGCTGATGGTGATTCCGGCAATTCCGAGTTCTGTAGTGAGGGGGCCCGAGGGACAGCGAAGCTGGACCGAGGCGCCCTGTGCACGCCCGAGGTAGAGGTGGCTTCGAAGGCTGACGGTCGTGCGGGACTTCCAAGGGTTTTGTTCACTTCGGATTCCCAAATTGAGTTGCCCCGGATACCACACCACCGATCGGCTGCGGTCGGACCACGTAGCAGAAGGGCCCGTCGTGGTGTGCTGAATGCTAAGGCGGCCGGCCCACAGCGGCAACGCCGCTGTGGCGCGGTTCCCGCGCAGCGGGCGCCACGGGGTGGCCCCCGCCCCCGGCCTTGCGTCAACCCACGGGGTGGCCCCCGCCCCCGGCCTTGCACCAACCCACGGGGTGGCCCACGGCCTTGCCCACAACCTGGAATCCGCCGGAACCCGTTCGCGCTGCACCGAGACAAGGAGTCCCCCGGGCCCGTACCATGTAGCAGACAACTCCGCCCAACCCCGAGAACTCACGCCCGCCTTGAATCCGAAGTAGGAAGCCCGAAGCGAAGCATCACCGTACCACGTACCTGAAGTATCCCAGCCCACAGCGACGTGGTCGAGGAACGTACGCATCGTGGCAACCCCATTTGAAGACCAGGGAATCCGTGGAGCGCGATGGCCATTTCGTGGAAGCATCGCGGGGCGCAGTCCAATGGCCACGGAACGGGGTCCGGCCCACACGCGAACAGGATAGTCAGACGGGCTGCGAAGCGTCCACGTCGGGGATGACCACGGTTGGGCGCTCGCACTCGCGGCAGAACTGGTGAGGCCGAGGCGAGTGCCGCGGTACGCGCGCGACGGAGTGCATCCCGAACAGGACCAGCCCAGGCTGAGCAATGGGTCGACAGGCCCACGAAGTATGCGGCCTGCTGGCGCAGCCCGCACACCATGGTACAGAGACTGAAGGGCTTCGCGCTGCACAGAGGTGAGGGGAATAGCCCGCCACTCGGTACTGTCGCGGGGCCAGCCAAACTGGGACTGGTAGATTTCGAGCTGAAACTGCTGCGGGGGCGCAATAAAGCTGAGTGCCCCCGCTTCGCGGGGGGCACCCACCACGGTCCATTGGGTCCAGGCGGCATAGGCCGAATCCAGCTCAGAATCGGTCCATTCGGGATGCTGTTCCAGTGAAAGGATTCGAAGCGTCTCTAATAGGCCTGATAAAGGTTGGGAATGCACTACCGAAGTCCAAAGCCCGAAGGCCAAAAGCCAATGCGCCTTCATGGGGCGGGCGCTGCGTAGCCAAGTGACGACCAGCTTGTGCGGCCCCCGCCCACGGCGATTCGAAGGGATCGGTGGTTGAGCACGGCACGCCAGCGTCCGAGTGAGCTGGCATAGATTGCCAGTTGGTCGCGTTCAATGCCCAGCGTCCATTCGGTGCGCAGGGCGATGAGGTTTTGCTCGACGTGGGCAGTGAGTATCCATCCCGAGGTTTGGCGCTGGCGCCAGGTGGCGGACCAGGTTCCGCTCAACGGAAGGGCCGCAACCACCCACGGGCCAGAACGCAACCGGGTGAGGATTTGGGGCTGGCGACCGTTCCAACCCAATCCTGCCGCGAGGTTGACCGTGCCCTGCAATGGAATTTCAGACATGAGCCAGGCCTGCGGGCCCAAAACGTCCAGAGAGATTCCGCCCGAGAGGCGCTCGTGCCGACCCCAGGCCGCGGCCTGGGTGAGCCCAGGCTTCGGCCCCGAGTGCTCGATCCAGACCGCCAAGGGTCGGTTGTGCAGGCTGTGCAGCCATGGGTCGAGTTGCATCTGGCCCTGGACGAATGGACCGCAGCAGCAGGCGAGCAAAAAGTAGGCGTTCTTCATACCGCGAATCTGGCAGACTATGCTGACCTAGAGCCGTGTGCACACGTAAGTTTCGGGATGCGGCCTACCTTCGCCGCATGCGGCGTGCACTCACCGGACTTTTTTGCGCAATGGCGTCCTTATTGGGAGCCCAGAGTCTCTCGTTTGCCGTAGAGGTGCGTGCCACAGACCCGCAGCTTCGTGGGCTGCAAGTGCTGGACCTGGCGGTGGACGCCGACGGACAGTGGTGGATGGCAACCCTCGACGAGGGAGTCGTTCGCTTCGACGGAGACGCGGTGTACACCACAGAGTTTGGAGATGTTCCCCCCATCGTGCTCGCGGTGGCTCCGGCCGACCGTGGCGCGTTTGCCGCCACGAGTGAGGGCCTTCGGTTTGTCAGCTTGGATCGGTCGGCGGTCCCTGTGGCCCAGGTTTCGGGGCCGGTGGTGGACGTGGAATCGAACCGTGACAGCGTCTGGGTGCTTCAGAAGAATCGCCTCTACCTGCGCATTCCAGGTGGCGGATTTCAAGAGGTTCAAGGCCTTGAGCTTCGCGGCGCAACCCAATTTGGACGTCGCGGTTCCACGTGGTGGGTGTGCAGCGACCACGGCCTTTGGGTCAGAGGGCGATCTGGAATGTGGACGCTCGCGACCGACCAAGCCGTGGCATCTGCTGCCATTGATTCAGAGGGTTTGTGGGCGGTCACCGACTCGGGACTTTCTCGCTTGAGCGAGGGGGGTTGGAAGCGCGTCTCGTCGGGCCGTTCGGCCGATTGGCACTGGGTTCCGGCCGAGAAGGAATCCGCGTGGTGGGCGGTGAATGCCGACGGCCTTTTCTGGGTGGACCAAGGGCTGCCCCGACCGCTGTATGCCCTCAACGGAAGCCCGTTGGACCGTGCCCAAGCACTCGCCTTGGACGGCAACGGTGGGCTCTTGCTGTCCCAGTCCGACGGCGTAGTACGCCTTCCGAAGCCAGAGCAGTGGTACGACGTTCGCACCGCCTCGTTCAATGTGGGACGCATCACCTCGGTTGCGCACCTCGGCCCCGACAGCATCGTAGTGCTGGGCAGCCGCGGACTTCAAATTCTCGGACCGCGCAGCCTCACCAAACTCCCCTTGCCCAAGGGCGGAGTCCCCAGCGGAATCGCCGAACTCGGACGCTCCAAGTGGCTGCTCTATGGTGAATTTGGCGCGCGCTCGTGGACCGGTCGCACATGGAAGCCCGTCGTCACAGAATGGGTGCTTCGCGCCGGATTTTCGAACCAAATACCGGTTCTCGAGACCACTTCGGGCTGGCTTCAGTGGAACGGAACCTCATTTACTTCGTGCGCAGCCCCCGCCGACCTCGTTCAGCCCCGAAGTTGGGACGAGGAGGGCTACCAGTGGGTGTGGGGCGAGGGCGGAATCTGGGTGTGGGCTCCAGGGCGAGCTGTAGCGGTGGCTCCCGTGGCCCGTTGGGTGCTTCGGTCCTGGGACCTCACCTCGGGGCAGCGCGGATCCAACATCCTCCTTCGCTTGGTGCGTCACGGAACCCCCGGTGCCGAACGCCAGGTCCTTCGCTACCGCCTCAATCAAGGTGAGTGGGTCGATCTTGGCGTCGCGCGCAGCATTGCCCTTTCGGGTTTGCCTTCAGGCCGCCATACGCTAGAAATCGATGGGGTTCCACGGCACGTGCTCACGATTCGGATTCCCCGTCCATGGTGGGGGCAGCCGCGCTACTGGGTTCCGGGACTTGCCGTGCTTGCCGGATCTGGATTGGGCCTCGCCCTTATCGTAGTACGCCGCCGCCGCGAGGCAAAGAAGTGGGCTGCCGAGAAGTCCGAGCTCGAGCGCATGGCCCTTCGCCTGCAAATGAATCCGCACTTCACCTTCAACGCTTTGGAGTCGATTTCGTCGTTCGTGATGGAGCAAAAGCCCCGCGAAGCCGTACAGTACCTCAATCGATTCGCCCGACTGATGCGCTACACCCTTGAGAAGGCAGACCAAGAGCGGGTTCCGCTGCACGACGAACTGGGGGCCTTGGCGCACTACATCGCCCTGGAGCAAATGCGCTTCGACCAAAGCTTTGACTTCGTGAACGAGGTAGATGAGTCTTTGGATGCCAGCGAACTGTCGGTTCCGCCCATGCTCTTGCAGCCGTTGGTTGAGAACGCCATTTTGCACGGGCTTAGGCCGTTGCAGGGTCGGCGCGGACGATTGACGCTGCGGGTCCTGCAGTCCGTGGAACCGGAGCGCATCCGAATCGAAGTCGAAGACAACGGAATCGGCCGCGCCGCGGCCTCCGCCCACCGCACCGGTGACGAAGGCCACAAGCGCTCTATGGCCACCCGAATTCTTGAAAACCGCCTCAAGTCCCTTGCCGAGGCCAGCGGCAAGGCCTACACGCTCTCGGTTGAAGACCTCAATGAGGGAACGCGCGTCGTGCTTGCGCTCCCGAAGGACGAAGTCTGGGGTGCATAGGTTAAGTTCGCATTGATGAAGGCCCTTTTACTCGACGACGAAGCCCCCAGCCGCAAGGCGCTGCGTGGCAAACTGGATTTGTTCTGCCCCCAAGTGCGCGAAGTGCTCGAGGCATCCACGGTCCACGAGGCCTGGGAGTTGCTGCTCGGCCACAAGCCCG
>JBDLUG010000055.1:0-9084 GCA_039805405.1 Bacteroidota bacterium | reverse complement strand
GAAAAAAAATCGTTCCAATCCGGCTCGGAAGCCTCAAAATCAGCGGCTTGATCCAAAGAAATCCGCGCAAGGACAAGGCCAAAATGACCAACTTCGGCGACTTCAGCCCCCGAGAATTCCGTATCTTTGCGCCTCCAAATAATCATTGCTATGTCTTCAACCACTGCCACGAACTACGTGCCCTACAAAGTAAAGGATATGTCCCTCGCCGATTGGGGACGCAAAGAAATTACCCTCGCCGAGGCTGAAATGCCCGGATTGATGGCCCTTCGCAAAGAATTTGGCGCCAGCAAGCCCCTCGCCGGGGCCCGCGTGGCTGGCTGCCTCCACATGACGATTCAGACCGCCGTCCTCATTGAGACCCTCGTGGAACTCGGTGCCGAGGTGACCTGGTCTTCGTGCAACATCTTCTCGACGCAAGACCACGCCGCTGCTGCGATTGCCGCCGCTGGAATCAGCGTGTACGCCTGGAAGGGCCAAACCGAAGAGGAGTTTGACTGGTGCATCGAGCAGACCCTGTTCTTTGGCGAAGGCAAGCAGCCACTCAACATGATCCTCGACGACGGTGGCGACCTCACCAACATGGTGCTCGACCGCTACCCTGAGCTCGTGGCTGCGATTGGCGGAATCTCTGAAGAGACCACCACCGGCGTACACCGCTTGTACGAGCGCATGATCAACGGCACACTTCCGTTGCCCGCCATCAACGTCAACGACTCGGTAACCAAGTCGAAGTTCGACAACAAGTACGGCTGTAAAGAGTCGGCAGTGGATGCGGTTCGCCGCGCTACCGACCTGATGATGGCCGGTAAGGTGGTGGTGGTTGCCGGCTACGGCGACGTGGGCAAGGGCACGGCGGCTTCGTTCCGCGGAGCCGGTGCGCGTGTCATCGTGACCGAAATCGACCCGATCTGCGCCCTTCAGGCCGCCATGGACGGCTACGAGGTCAAGAGGATGGACAATTCCATTCCGCGCGCCAACATCGTCTGCACTGCGACCGGAAACAAAAACATCGTGACCGAGCGCCACTTCCGCATGATGAAGGACAAGACCGTAGTCTGCAACATCGGCCACTTCGACAACGAGATCGACATGGCGTGGTTGAACAAAAACTACGGCCACACCAAGTCCGAGATCAAGCCGCAGGTTGACCTGTACAACATCGAGGGCAACGACATCATCGTGCTGGCTGAAGGCCGCCTCGTAAACCTGGGTTGCGCCACCGGCCACCCCTCGTTTGTAATGTCGAACTCGTTCACCAACCAAGTTTTGGCCCAGATCGAGCTCTACACCAACAAGGGCAAGTACCCCAACGAAGTGTTCACCC
The DNA here is from genome assembly GCA_039805405.1 of Bacteroidota bacterium. GTDB lineage: Bacteria > Bacteroidota > Bacteroidia > Flavobacteriales > Schleiferiaceae > TMED14. Next base: position 7,757 of record JBDLUG010000055.1, on the reverse strand, counting down.
TTCCCAAGCACCTCGACGAGAAGGTCGCCTTCTTGCACCTTGAGTCGATCGGAGTGGAGCTTGACAACTTGAGCCCCGACCAAGCCGCCTACATCGGCGTCGACGTCAAGGGTCCGTTCAAGCCTGAGACCTACCGCTACTAAACCAATCTCTTGGTTTTGCACGGAACCCGGCCTCGCGGCCGGGTTTTTTTGTGAAATAAAAAACCCCGACTGCTCGCGCAGCCGGGGTCGCCAGTAGCCAGAAACCAGCTACTTAAATCCCAAATGCCTTCTTGATCGAATCCACCGAATCAAGCTTCTCCCACGTGAAGAGCTCCACCTTCATGGTCTTGACCTCGATGCCTTTGTCGGTGGGACGCTTGAACTGCTTCTCGACAATCTGCGGAGCGCGGCCCATATGGCCGTAGGCTGCGGTCTCTGAGTAAATCGGGCTGCGCAGGCCAAACTTGGTCTCGATTCCGTAGGGGCGAAGGTCAAACAGCTTTTGCACGCGCTCGGCAATGGCGCCGTCCGCCAGCTTCTTGCCGTCGGCTCCGCGTACCGCGGCCGTTCCGTAGGTGTTCAGGTAGAAGCCCACCGGCTCCGCCACACCAATGGCGTAGGCGAGCTGCACCAAAACCTGCTTGGCCACGCCGGCGGCCACCAGGTTCTTGGCAACATAGCGCGCCGCGTAGGCCGCCGAACGGTCCACTTTTGAGGGGTCCTTTCCGCTGAAGGCTCCGCCGCCGTGGGCACCCTTGCCACCGTAGGTATCGACGATGATCTTGCGGCCCGTGAGGCCCGTGTCGCCGTGCGGTCCGCCAATCACAAACTTGCCCGTCGGGTTGATCAGGTAGCGTACGTCGGCGTTGAACAAGCGCTGCACGCGGCGCGGCAACTGCTTCTTAATGCGCGGAATCAGGTAGCGCTTAATGTCGGCCGTGATGCGGTCTTGCATCGGCTTTTCGTCGGCAAAGTCGTCGTGCTGGGTCGAAATGACGATGGTGTCGATGGCCTCGGGCACGTTACGGTCGCTGTAGCGAATCGTCACCTGGCTCTTTGCGTCAGGGCGCAGGTACTTCATCACCTTGCCCTCTTTGCGGATGGCGGCCAGCTCACGCAGCAGCAAGTGGCTCAATTCCAGTGCCAAAGGCATGTAGGTGTCGGTCTCGTCGGTGGCGTAGCCAAACATGATGCCCTGGTCGCCGGCGCCCTGCTCTTCTTTTGAAGCGCGGTCAACGCCCTGGTTGATGTCGGGCGACTGCTCGTGGATGGCGCTGAACACACCGCATGAGTTGGCCTCAAACATGTACTCAGACTTGGTGTAGCCGATGCGGCGAATCACGTCACGGGCGATTTCACCGGCGTCGATGTAGGTGCGCGATTTGACTTCACCCGCCAAAACCACTTGACCAGTGGTTACGAGGGTTTCGCAAGCGACCTTGGACTCGGGGTCAAACGCGAGAAAATGGTCGACAAGGGCGTCCGAAATCTGGTCCGCAACCTTATCGGGGTGTCCTTCAGAAACGGACTCAGAGGTAAATAAGTAGCTCATAGCAACAGTTTTAATGCTGCGTGCTCAGAATGTCTGTTGCGGTAAAGTGCTATTGCGCCGGACAATGGTCCACCGGTTTAGCATTTTTTACCGTGGTTGCAATCGGACAAATCCTTCCACGCGCTGCAAAGGTAGGCACACCGCACGGTACCGCAACTCTTGAACGATAATCGCTAACGATTGACCAATGCAAACCACATCGCCGTGAACTAACTTTGCAGCGCTTATCAAGAAAGACTGAGGGACGGGCCCGTTGATGTCTTGGCAACCCTAAAACCCTGTAGGGTGCCAACTCCCGCTACCAAATCGCCAATCGGGCGAGAGGTAGGAAGATGAGATTGCGACTGCACTTCGCGTCCCAATAGTCCTTCTGCATAAGCGCAACCAACGAAGGACTATGCATCCACTCCAAACCATTGCCCGCGAGCGCATCCTCATACTGGACGGCGCCATGGGCTCCATGCTCCAGGACTACCGCCTCGACGAGGCGGGCTACCGCGGCACGCGCTTCGCCGACTGGGCCCATCCGCTCAAGGGCAACAACGACCTGCTCAACCTGACCCAGCCCCAAATCGTCGAAGAGATTCACGCCAAGTACTTTGCCGCCGGGGCTGACCTGGTCGAGACCAACACCTTCAACGCCCAGACCGTGTCCATGGCTGACTACGGCATGGAATCCCTGGTTCGCGAACTCAACCTCGCCGGAGCCCAGCTTGCCCGCAAGGCGGCCGACGCCTACAGCACGCCCGTCAAACCCCGCTTTGTGGCCGGAGCCGTAGGGCCCACCAACCGCACCCTGAGCTTGAGCCCCGACGTCAACCGTCCGGCCTACCGAGCCATCACCTTTGACGAGCTGGCGACCGCCTACCAAGAGCAGGTAGAGGCCCTGATCGAGGGCGGCGTCGACGTGCTGCTCGTCGAAACCATTTTTGACACCCTCAACGCCAAGGCGGCCCTCTTCGCCATCCAAGACGCCTTCGCGGCGACCGGCAAAGAGGTTCCGATTATGATTAGCGGAACCATCACCGACGCCAGCGGCCGCACCCTCAGCGGTCAGACCACCGAGGCATTCTTGATCAGCATGAGCCACATGCCCTTGCTCAGCATTGGCCTGAACTGCGCCCTCGGTGCCAAGGACCTGCGCCCCTACCTGCAAACCTTGGCGGCCAACACGCCCTTTCTCATCAGCGCCTACCCCAACGCGGGCCTGCCCAATGCCTTTGGCGGCTACGACGAAACCCCAACCCAAATGGCCGACGCCGTGACCGAGTACCTCGACCTCGGAATCGTCAACATCCTCGGCGGTTGCTGCGGAACCACTCCCGACCACATCCGCGAATTCGCCGCCCGCGCCGAAGGCCGTCAACCCCGAATTCCCCAAGCCCAATGAAGCTGAGTGGACTCGAACCCCTGGTCATCACCCCGGCCAGCAACTTTGTCAACGTCGGCGAACGCACCAACGTCACGGGGTCGCGCAAATTCCTGCGCCTCATTCAAGAAGACAACTACGGCGAGGCCCTTGAAATCGCCCGCGACCAGGTCACCGGCGGAGCCCAAATCCTCGACGTCAACATGGACGAGGGTATGCTCGACGGCGTCGAGGCCATGACCCACTTTCTGAACCTCATCGCTTCAGAACCCGACATCTCGCGCATTCCCATTATGATCGACTCGTCAAAGTGGGAAATCATCGCGGCCGGCCTAAAGTGCGTCCAGGGCAAGGCCGTCGTCAACTCCATCTCGCTCAAGTCGGGCGAGGCCGAGTTCCTGTACCAAGCGCGCCACTGCCGCCGCTTTGGTGCCGCCGTCATCGTCATGGCCTTTGACGAGCAGGGTCAGGCGGATTCGTACGACCGCCGTGTCGAAATCTGCCAGCGCGCGTACAACTTGCTGGTGGCCGACGGATTCCCGTCCGAGGACATCATCTTTGACCCCAACATCTTCCCCGTGGCCACCGGCATGGACGAGCACCGCCGCAACGCGCTGGACTTCTTTGAGGCCACGGCCTGGATCAAGGCCAACCTCCCGGGCGCCAAGGTCAGTGGCGGCGTGTCCAACGTCAGCTTCAGCTTTCGCGGCAACGACCACGTGCGCGAGGCCATGCACGCCTGCTTTCTGTACCACGGAATCCGCAACGGTATGGACATGGGTATCGTCAATCCCGGCCAACTCATTGTCTACGAACAAATTGAGGCGGAACTCCGCGACCGTATCGAAGACGTACTCCTCTACCGCCGTGACGACGCCACCGAGCGCCTTCTCAGCTATGCCGAGAACGTTAAGGGCGCCGGCCAAGTCCGCCAAAAGGACGAGTCCTGGCGCGAACTCCCCATCGACTCCCGCATCGAACACAGCCTGGTCAACGGCCTTGACGCCTATGTGGAGCAGGACGCTGAAGAGGCCATGAAGGCTTTGGGCAGCCCCCTGGCCGTCATTGAGGGCCCCCTGATGCGCGGCATGAACGTGGTCGGCGACCTGTTTGGTGCGGGTAAAATGTTCCTTCCCCAGGTCGTCAAGTCGGCCCGCGTCATGAAGCGCGCGGTGGCATGGCTCGAGCCCCACTTCGCGGCTGAATCTGCGGCCGCCGGCACGGCTCCGCGCAAGCAGGGCAAGATCCTGATGGCCACGGTCAAGGGCGACGTCCACGACATCGGCAAAAACATCGTAGGGGTGGTGCTCCAGTGCAACAACTTCGAAGTCATCGACTTGGGGGTTATGGTTCCGCCGCAAAAAATCCTCGATGCGGCACGCGAACATGGGGTTGACGCCATTGGCCTCAGCGGACTCATCACGCCTTCGCTCGACGAAATGGTGTTCTTGGCCAGCGAAATGCAGCGCCAGGGCTTCACGATTCCGCTACTCATCGGCGGGGCCACCACCTCGCGCGCCCACACCGCCGTCAAAATTCAGCCCGTCTACCACGGACCGCTGGTGCACGTCAACGACGCATCGCGGGCGGTTCCGGTCGTCCAAAAGCTGCTTAGTGCGGAATCCGCCGGCTACAGCGCCGAGGTCCGCGCCGACTACGAACGCCTTCGCGAGCAGTACGCCAGCCGCAGCGCCGAACGCCGCTTTGCGGGCATCGACCAGGCACGCGCCCAGCGCTACCGCCCCGACTTCAGCGCCAAACCGGCCGCACCCGCCCAGTACGGCGTATTCCCGCTGCGCGACTACCCGCTCGAAGACTTGGTGCCCTACATCGACTGGACGCCCTTCTTTCAGGCCTGGGACCTGCACGGCAAGTACCCGCGCATCCTTACCGACGCAGTGGTGGGCGCCCAGGCTCAGTCCTTATTTGACGACGCCCAGGTCATGCTGCGCCAGATCGTCGCCGAGAAATGGGTCACGGCCCACGGCGTCTACGGATTCTTTTCGGCCCGCCAAGACGGCGACGACATCGCGGTCCAAACGCCCCAGGGCGAGCGCCGCTTCCTTACCCTGCGCCAGCAAGGCCAAAAGGCCGAAGGGCAGCCCTACCTCGCGCTAGCCGACTTCATCGACCCGGCGGGCCAGGACACGCTGGGGCTCTTTGCCGTCACCACCGGCCACGGGGTCGACGAGCGCACCCAGGCATTTAAAGACGCCAACGACGACTACCGCGCGCTGATGCTCCAGGCCCTGGCTGACCGCTTGGCCGAAGCCTTTGCCGAGCGCCTGCACCACCGTGTGCGCACCGAATTCTGGGGCTACGCCGCCGGCGAAACCCTTAGCAACGACGCGCTCATCGCCGAAGAATACCAAGGAATCCGCCCGGCCCCCGGCTACCCGGCCTGCCCGGACCACCTCGAGAAGGACCTCCTTTTTGAACTCCTCGACGCCGAGCGCCACACGGGCCTGCACCTCACCGAATCCAAGGCCATGTACCCCACCGCCGCGGTGAGCGGCTACTACTTCGCGCACCCCGAAGCCAAGTACTTCGGACTCGCCAAAATCGACCGCGACCAAATTGCCGACTACGCCACGCGGCGCGGAATTCCGCTCGCCGACGCCGAACGCTGGCTCAACCCACTAATTAACTAGCAACTAGTTACTCGCAACTCGTTTATGAAAGTTACCGACCACATCGCCGCCGCCAACGGCAAAACCATCTTCAGCTTTGAGGTGCTGCCTCCGCTCAAGGGCAACACCATCGATTCCCTCTTCGGAACCATCGAGCGCCTGATGCAGTTCGACCCCAAGTTCATCGACGTGACCAGCCACCGCGAGGAGTACATCTTTAAGAAGCACGATTCCGGCCTGCTTCAAAAGGTGCACACGCGCAAGCGTCCCGGTACAGTCGGAATCTGCGCGGCGATCCAAAACAAGTTCCGCATCGACACTGTGCCGCACATCATTTGCGGCGGATTTTCGCGCGAAGAAACCGAGTACGCCCTCATTGACCTGCACTACCTCGGCATCGACAACGTGCTGGTTCTGCGCGGCGACGCGCTCCGAAGCGAAGGCAGTTTTGTGCCCGAGCCCCAAGGCCACGCCTACGCCATCGACCTGCTGCGCCAGGTCAAGGACCTCAACCAGGGCAAGTACCTCTACGACGAGGTGCAGAATTCCAATCCGAGTAATTTTTGCATCAGCGTGGCGGGCTACCCCGAAAAGCATTTTGAAGCGCCCAGCTACAAGGCTGACCTCAAGCACCTCAAGGCCAAGGTTGAGGCCGGTGCAGACTATGTGGTAACGCAAATGTTTTTCAACAACGAGCACTACTTCAAGTTTGTGGCTGACTGCCGCGCAGCCGGAATAGACGTGCCCATCATTCCCGGACTTAAACCCCTGACGGCTAAGAGTCAGCTTCAGAGTATTCCGCGCAACTTTCACCTGAACCTTCCCGACGACTTAATTGAAGCGGTTGAAGCGGCTAAAACGCCTGAGGCGGTGAAGCAGGTAGGAGTGGAGTGGTGCATTGCTCAGTCCAAAGAGCTCATGGCCAAGGGCGCGCCGGTGCTGCACTACTACACGATGAGCAAGGCTGACGAGACCGAAAAAATCGCAGAGGCTCTTTTTTAACCACTTCCCGGTGGACAATTTGCCCCTCGCTTAAACAAGTTGGCACGAAACTGGCCTTATCTTCGGCCTATGTCTACGTCCGCATTCAAAGCGCCCCGATTTGCCACGCACACTGCGGGGCAGCCTTTTTTTCAAATTTTGACGCAGCGCGTCAATCAGTACTTTAAAGAGCACAACAAGTCGTCCAAGGGCGACGTGCGTCTGTACACCAAAACGGGCGTCTTGCTCGTTGGTTTTTTTGCATCCTATGCCGCGATTCTGTACTTCGGTGCGAACTTTTGGGCGGGACTTCCCTTCTGGATCATTTTGGGTCTGTTCACTTCGGCGATCGGATTCAACGTCATGCACGACGGAGCGCACGGCAGCTATTCCAAGTACGAGTGGCTCAACTCACTGGCTGGTCACACGCTCAGTATGCTGGGTGCGAGCGTAGCCATGTGGAAGAACAAGCACAACACCATTCACCACACCTTCACCAACATTGATGGGGTTGACGACGACATTGAGGCAGGCGGAATGATTCGCATGGCCGAAACCCAGCCCCACAAAGGCATTCACCGCATTCAGCACTACTACTGGCCCGCGCTCTACAGCTTGCTCTACATCTACTGGTTGGCGTTCACCGACTTTAAAAAGTACTTTACGGGCAAAGTGGGCGTCGTACCGATTCGCAAACTGTCGGTTGCCGAGCACATTGGTTTTTGGGGCTGGAAGGCCATTCACATCACCATGGTTGCCGTGGTTCCCATTTACGTCCTCGGATTTTTTCCGTGGCTGTTCGGATTCCTCATCATGACCGCCATCACGGGCTTGTCGTTGAGTGTGGTCTTTCAGCTGGCCCACGTGGTTGAGGGAGCGACGTTTGCGAAGTCTGAGGTCGCCGATCCTGCACAAATTGAGTCCGAGTGGGCCGTTCACCAGCTTCAAACCACGGCCAACTTCGCCACGCGCAGTCGGGTGCTGACTTGGCTTTTGGGCGGACTCAACTACCAGGTTGAGCACCATCTTTTTCCGCGCATCAGCCACGTGCACTACCCTGACATTGCTAAAATTGTCAAAGAAACCTGTGAAGAATTCAACGTCCAGTACCAGGAATTTCGCACGTTTGCCGAAGCCTTGAATGCCCACGTGCGGCACCTCAAGCGCCTGAGCGTAGCTTAAAGGTTGCTCACGGTGAGTCGAACGCCGTCAAAATCAACTTGGTAGGGCAGAAGTCCCCA
>JBDLUG010000054.1:0-9096 GCA_039805405.1 Bacteroidota bacterium | reverse complement strand
CACCTGCCGCGGCGAGCAGGATCAGTTGGTTGCTTCCTTCAAGGCTCCGGTCTCCGTATACTTGAACGTTTACGACAAGGGCGACAATCAGAACGAGTAGGGGAGTCAGGGCGCGCAGCATGGGCCGCAATATCGGGAATATGCGTGAAACGCGTTACGCGTTTTCGAGCCAGGGTCCCAGGACCTCAACGACCGTGTCAAGCGGGAGGCCTTTGACGTTGTCAAACGTGCCATGAATGCGTTCAATGGCGAGTTGGCCGAACCACTCTTGGGCTCCGTAGGCACCCGCCTTGTCAAGTGGCTGAAACGTTTCAACATAGTAGCGAATGAAGGCATCGTCCACGTTGTGAAACGTAACCTCAGCGACGGATTCGGCCTGCGACCAGCGGTGGCCGTCGGTGGCGCACACGGCTGTAATTACTTTATGCGTTTGGCCGCGAAGTGTTTGAAGCATTTCAACCGCGTGCTCAAGGTCGCGGGGCTTGCCGAAACGACGGCCTTCAAACCATACTTCGGTGTCGGCGGTAAGCAAAACTTCGCCAGGCGCGAGCCCCGGCACAAGGGCCTCTGCCTTGAGGCGCGCCACGTAGCGCACGGTTTCGACGTCGCTCAACAGTTCTGGAGCCGATTCGTCGGCGTCGCTGGTGCGCACGGAGTAGGGAATCCCAAGTACCCCCAGCAGCTCGCGCCGCCGCGGAGAAGCGCTACCCAGCACCAGCTGGCCGCGCAGGACGTACGGAAGCTTTTTCACCAGTTTCGGTGTTCTGGAAGGTTCCAGGTGCCTTGGGCGCGCAGCACCTGCTCGATGACCTCGCGCACGCAACCGAGGCCCCCCTCAATCGGTGAAATGTAGTCCACAATCGCACGAACTTCAGGAGCCGAATCGTGCGGGCAGCACGAGAGCCCCACGCGCAGTAGGACCTCCATGTCGGGTAAGTCGTCACCCATGTACAGTACCTCCTCGTCGCGCAAGTCGTACATCGCCAACCACTCTTCGTAGGCCTCAATCTTGTGCCGTGCGCCCAGCCACACATCCTGCACGCCGAGGCCCTTCATGCGCTCTTGTACCGTTTCAGACTTGCCTCCAGTAATTGCCGCCAAAATAAATCCCTGGCGCGCAGCTACCTGCACCGCGTATCCGTCTTTGCTGTGGAAGTTGCGAATGGGTTCTTGGCCCGGCCAAAGCTGAACGCTTCCGTCGGTAAACACGCCGTCGACGTCAAACGCCATCGCTTTAATGTTTTTGAGCTTGGTCTTGTAGTTCATCGGGCGTGGCGTTCAATGGAGTCACTCAATGCTTGGTATACGGCGCGGAACCCTTCGGGTACACGCTCCACGTGCTGTGCCACCGTACCGCGGTCGCCTCGTGCGGCGGGTCCGGTTTGGAGTGCTCGCGCGTCGCCATCTGCGGCGTCCGCGACAGTTTCAACCAGCATATCTCTGTAGACACTGGGGTCAATTCCAACCTCGGAACAGTAGGCCTGAAGCAGGGCGACCACGTGGTTGCTGAAGTTGTTGGCAAAGACTGCCCCGAGGTGGTAGCGCGCCCGGTCTTCGCTGCTGGCGGAACGGGGTTCAGGACATCCCAATTGGTGGGCCAGATCGCGCACCGCATCCGCGGCGCGCTCGTCGCTGGCTTCAGCAAAGACCGGAACCTGGTTCCACGCCACGATCGACCGAAACGAAACCATGGGATAAAAAACCCCCCGGGACCCTTGTCCGAGCGCCGAAAGGGGCACAGAACCCGCGCAGTGCAGCACTACAGATGGAGTTTCGGCAAGCGCTGCAGCACATTGGGCCACCGCTGAATCTGGAACGCACAGCACCACTACGTCGCCATCGGTTAATGCAGGAATACCCGAAAATCCGCGACCCACGACCGCAGTCGATTCAGGAAGCGCCTTGGTGAGCGCCGAGCCCACGCGGCCACGGCCCACCACATAGATCATGCCTTGGGAGCGGGTTTGGGGCCGACGATGCGCTTGGCCACCGCGAGACCTGACCCGATGGCCAGAAGCACGACACCCAACCACAGCAGGTTGATGTACGGAAAAATGAATGCCTGAAGCAAAATGAATTCCTCTTCTTCAGGTGACTTGCGCCAAAACTTCATGGTGAAGCGACCGGGCTCGTCAGAAACGCCGTCGAATCGAGCTTTGACGCCCAGTGCCGCAAACTCGGCTTCACCTGGAGTCGCCTGGTTGCCGCGCACTTGGTACGGAACATCGATGGTTTCGCTTCGGCCGTCCATATGCTTGAGCGTCAGTCGCGCAGCCATGTCGAGTGCGGCAAGGTCGCCGGTCTCTTGCACCATTTGGGCATCGTTGACGATGATGCTGTCGCAGCGGAGCATAAACTCATCAAATACAAAAACCTCTTCGCCGCGGCCCATGGTAGCCTCCATTTCTTCGGTCCACCCGCTCTCTTTTTCTTCGGGGCTGCGCATGTCGGCAAAGCTCACGTAGGTGTAGATGTCGCGGTCCCAGTAGTGCTTGGTGGACGGCTCGCGTACGTTGCCCATTCGAGGGTTGATCTGGATGTACGGAGCGAGCGCAAACAGTTTTTCGCCGGGCGTTTGGTCGGGATTGGTTCCGTAGAAGTTGACGTCGTAGATCTGAAAATGACCTTCGCGGCGTTCGCCCGTCCACTCCACCCAATAGGGGTGCATCGACACGGTGTCTCCGGCCGGAATCAAAATGTGCTCGTTGGCCGGGAAATCCTTGTGCAGAAACACTGGATTTTGGCTGATCGCCTGCTTTTTTCCGTTGCTAATGAGTGATCCGAGCAAAATCAAGGCAAAGCCGAGGTGGGCCAGGGCGAGGCCTCCGCTGCGCCAGTTTCCGCGCAAAAAGCGCAGCCAGTAGTCGAGGTTTGCCAGGGCTGCAAACATGCCCGTGAGGAGCAGCACCGTGTACATCGGCTGGTCAAACTTCAGCCCCCATGCGGCCAACCCGCCCAGCACCAACGTGGCTACCAGTGACGGAATCACGCGGCGCATCATGGCTCCCGGAGTCGAATCCCAGCGCAAGAACGGCACGGCCGCCATGAACAGTGAAACCACGATCGCGACCGGAATTTGGATGGAGTGGTAGTGCCTGAATACGTCGGCCGGCGGAGCCATGGCCTCTCCCAACATGGGCAGTAGGCCGTCGGGCCCGATCAGTTTATTAAGTACCGGAATACTCGTGCTGAAACTGATTTGTACGGCGCTGAGGAGCAGCACCAAGCTACCAATGACCAACCAAAACTCACGCGACGAGAACGCCTCGTCGGCGGTGCTTTTGGGCAGAGAACGCCACCTGGCGATGAGAAGCACGAGGCTTCCGACCGCAAAAAATCCGAGGAGCAGCATCAGCTGGCCGTTGAGGCCGAGGTCGACAAACGAGTGAACCGAGCTGTCGCCCAATACCCCACTGCGCGTCAAAAAGGTCGAGTAGAGAATGAGGACAAAGGTGAGCATCACCATCAAGGCGGTGAGTCCGCCAGAGGTCTTCTTCTTTTTGACGATAAACATCAAGTGGCCTGCCGCCACGAGCGTAATCCACGGAACGAGTGAGGCGTTTTCAACGGGATCCCAAGCCCAAAATCCGCCGAAGCTGAGGGCTTCGTAGGCCCAGGCTCCGCCCATGAGAATGCCGGTTCCGAGGACGCCGACGCCAAAAAACACCCACGCTAGGGCCGGAGTGACCCAATCCAACGGACGGCGCTCAATCCAGCCGGCAACCGCGTAGGCAAAGGGAATCAACGTCGCCGCAAAACCCAAAAAGAGGGTAGGAGGGTGAATGACCATCCAGTAGTTCTGCAGGAGTGGATTCAGGCCTTGGCCGTCGCGAAATGCGGGGATTCGGATCAAGTAATCTGAGATAGTGGTCCATGGAAGTCCAAGGTTTTCAGGCAGTTCTCGAATGAGAACAAAGGGGCTGGAGCCGATTTTGGTTCCGAAGATGTAGACGCCCAAAATCATGCTGGTGAGCAGCAGCTGGGCGAGGCCGACGACAGCCATGGTGCCGTGCTCCCAAGATCGCGCCCCGCGAACCAGGAACCATCCGAGGATCATGTGCCAGAACATCCAGATGATGAAGCTTCCCTCTTGGCCTTCCCACAGTGCGCTAAAGACGTACTCGATGGGTAGGTCGCGCGACGAGTGACGCCACACGTAGTCAAATTCAAACCAGTGGCTGAGAATGGCGGTCATGAGAATGCTGAGCACCCCGAGGATTCCGATGCTGTGCAGCACGAACGAGGCACGGCCGGCGCTCAAAAAGGGGCCGTGGGCAGGGCGGGGTCGACCTAATTCATCGGGACCGCTGCAGGCTCCGGGCCGGAACCAGTTGAGTCCGTAGAACACTGCGGTTCCCAGGGCACCCGTAAAGGCGAGGTAGGTAAAAAAGCGGCCCGCTAAGGCCCAAAAGGTGTGTTCCCCGATGTAGTTCATTCCGCGCTAAGCTTGGCCTCGTCGGCGTACTTGGACGGGCATTTCATCAAAATATCTTGTGCAAAAAAGGCGGTGTCACCAGAGCTGAGTCCGGTCAGGGTGATCTCCTCAGAGCGCTCAAAATCCGTGGGTTTGGGCTGATTGAAGTAGACGATGCTGCGTTCGCCGTCTTTGTCAACGGCCGTAAAGCGAAGCATGGACGTTTGGGCGTTGAATGTAATGGCTTCGTTCAGATCAAGTTGCCCAACTACGGTCACCGTTTCGGGAGCCTTTTTTTGAGCCATTTCAAAGGTGGCATAGGTGCTGGCGTCCTGAATGGTCACCATCAACGCTCCCACCAAAAGAGCGATGACCACAAGGGCAATGACGTGGTTGCGCTTCATTTATGGGTTGGATTTTTCGGCCTTGCGCAACCGCACATCCAGCCATGCCATGTAGGCAACGATTCCGACAAAAATGATGGCGATGACCGTCACCACGACCCAAATCTTGCCGTCGGCGCGAAAGGCGTCGGCCATTTCAACGGGGGGACCTTGCTGTAAAAAACGTTTCATACGGGTACTACTTGCTTAAACGCGATAAACGCACGCGGAGTTCAACGATCCAAATGCCAATTCCAATCCATCCGAATACGGCAGGGTAAAAGACTGCGCGCATTCCGCTGTCGAGGTCATAGGATCCAAATGCGGGGTTGCCACCGTTGCCGGGGTGGAGCGAGTCCGTCATGCGCGGCAGAACTCCGATAAAGACAATCATGAGCACAAAGGCAAAAATGTTGAAGGTTCCGGCCAAGCGGGCGCGCTTTTCAGGGTCCTCGACGCTGCTGCGCAGCACAAAATATGCGAGGTAGATCAGGATGGCTACAGCGGTGCCGTTGAGTTTTGGGTCGTTGGTCCAGTATGCACCCCACGTGAATCGCGCCCAGACCATTCCGGTAAAGAGGCCGAGTGAGGCAAACACGAGCGCTACTTCAGCGGCAAGGCGCGCCTTTTGGTCGGCTTCGAGCCCGGCTTGCCCAGGGCGCTGCAAACTCCCAATGCTGTGCCCGAGCGAAACCCCCATGAGCGCAATCATCGTGAACCACATGGGCACGTGAAAGTAGAGGTTGCGAATGGTTTCGTTGAGAATAAAAAGTCGCGGAACCGGAGCCGCCAAACCCGCAATCAGACTGTAGCACACGAGCGCTGCTGCTGCGGTTTTCCATGCGATTGAAAAGCCGTTTTTCACTGCTTCCAAAGGTAGGGCATAAGCACGCTCCCCAAGGCGAGTGGGAGCCCCATCATCACGACCTCGCCAAATAGGGGTATTGCTAGCTCGGCCCAGTCTTGGTTGGCCACGGCCAAGCTGCTCGCGCGTCGGGCCACGAGCACTGCCGGAAGCAGCAAGGGCAAGCTCAGCGTAGCCATGAGGGTTGGATTGGACCCGGCACGACTCGCCAGTGCCGAAGTAAAGCTCATGGTCGCCGCAAAGGCCATGGATCCCAGCAGAATAGACACGCTTACTTTGAGTACGGCTTCAGGACTTTGGGCGGATTCCGGCATCCCAAAAAATAACCCAAAAAGAAGCAGCGCGGCAGCCGCAGTGAGTAGGGTGTGGACCGCGACCTGAAGACTCTTGACCCCTAAAATTGCTGCCGGACTCGCCAACTGGTTGAGGTAAGCCCAAAGGGACTCGGGTTCGTGAAATGCCCGAAAGGCGGCCTGCATCGCGCTGAACAGCACCACCACCCAGAGCAGCGCGAGCCACACCGTCGGACTCGGCGACGGAGCCACGCTGTAGATTAAGTACGTTGCGACCGCAGTGAACAGAATGAACTGCACGCTCTGTGCGCGGTGGCGAAAGTCCGCCTGAAGTGCCCAGCGTCCGAGGGTCCACCAACGTTTCATGCCCCAAAGGTAGGCAGCGTGGTGAACCCTAACTTCGTTTTGCGGTTATACCCCTATCATGATGAAGAAACTTTTGGCCATGTCCCTACTTACTACGCTGCTCGGATGCAGCCGCTCTATGGCCCAGCCCGTAGATGCTCCTGTTGATTTCTACAGCCTGCAGGCGCGCACGCTTGACGGCGAAGTCTACGATTTTGCCCAACTCAAGGGCAAGCGTGTGCTTGTCGTAAACACGGCTTCTGAATGCGGATTTACCCCACAGTACAAAGAGCTTCAGGCCCTTTGGGACGAGGCCAAAGGCGGAAACTTTGTCATTCTCGGCTTTCCGTGCAACGACTTTGGGGGCCAAGAAAAAGGTTCCGCTTCAGATATCGGTGCGTTTTGCCAAAAAAACTTTGGCGTCACCTTTTTGATGATGGAAAAGGTCGCGATTAAAGGCGACAACCCGCACCCCGTGTACCAGTGGCTGACCAGCAAAACAAAGAATGGCGCAAAGGATGCCACGGTTCGTTGGAACTTTCACAAGTTCCTGATCAACGAAAAAGGGCAGTGGGTGAGCAGCCATCTGTCGACGGTGTCACCAACTAATTCCGAAATTCGGAACTTTGCGCTCGGAAACTAACCGAGCATGCACCTAGATATTCTCGCCATTGGCGCCCACCCCGACGACATTGAGTTGGGTTGCGGCGGAACCTTAGCCAAGCACGTGGCCCGCGGACACACCGTGGGCCTTGTCGATTTGACACGCGGAGAGATGGGGAGCCGCGGAACCGTACTCGAGCGCGACGCCGAAGCAGTCAAGGCCGCCCAAATCCTTGGGGCGTCGCTTCGCGTCAACCTCGACATGCCCGACGGACGCCTCACCAACGATTTTGAAAGCCAACAGCGCATCGTCGAACTCGTTCGGACGCACCGGCCGCGCATCGTGCTCTGCAACGCTCCGCGCGACCGCCACCCCGACCACGGTGTCGCCGCATCAATGGTGGTCGAAGCCTGCTTTAGGGCTGGCTTGCACAAGTGGGAATCGGTAGGAGAGGACGGACAGCCCCAGGTGCCGTTCCGCCCCGAGCACGTCTACCACTACATTCAATTTTACGATCTTCAGGCGGACTTTACCGTCGACATTTCGGACTTTATCGACGCCAAAATGGCCTCGTTGGCGGCACACGCTTCGCAGTTCTACCAAGAGGGCGCAGGCGGTCCCGAAACCGTGATTTCATCAAAGTGGTTTTGGGAATCACTGACCGCACGCACTGCCGAATGGGGCCGCGTCATGGGCGTAGCGCACGCCGAGGGCTTCCTGGCGCCACGACGTCTTGGTGTGGATTCGCTCTTCGATTTGCGCTAGCTAGCCCTTGGCCCCTGCGCGGCGGTAAAGGGCAAGAAACTGCTCGGCTACGGCCTTTGGGCGCATTTCGTCCAGTGTCCACGGTGCAACCTCACCAGATGGAACCGGGAGCTGCGACAGCGCAGCGGCCAAGTCGGGCACGTCGTCGCTGCCGCCGTGGCGGTAGGTGATTCCGCCCTCAGACGGGTACACCGACTCAGGGCCTCCGCAGCGCGTGCTCAGCACGTGAAGCCCACGTTCGCGGGCCTGGCCGATGACCATAGAAAACGTTTCGCGGGGTGAATTCACGACGAGGATGTCGTGGCGACCCATTTCTGATTCGAGTTCCTCGGGCGTCATGCGGCCCAACCAACGGCAGTTGGGCGTTTGCTGTGCCAGGGGTTCAAGAAATGCCCGGTCGCTTCCGTCGCCCACCAAAGTGAGTTGGTCGTGGGGATTTAGGGCAGAATGAATGCCCCATGCGGCCAAAAGTGTGCTAATTCCCTTGGTAGCGTCGACCCAATCCCCGACGTGCAGCACGCGGCGCCCGCCCGAATGAGGTTGGCGAATCTGTTCCGGGTTTGGGGCGCCCCAGCAGTTGGGCACCGTGGCAACAGGAGCAATCTGCGCAAAACGCTCTGCCAAAAAAGGAGAAACGGCCGTTCGGGCATTGGCCAAGCGGTGGGTCCAGGTTACCCCGGCGGGCAAGGTTCCGCTACCAAAGTACTGGTGCTCGCTGACCACGCGCGGAACGCGCTGGCCCCACTGCATGACGCTGCGCACAAAGAGGTAGGCGCTGTCGCCGCCGGAACCGTGCACGTGCAGCACGTCGGGACGACCGAGCGACAGGACGCTGCGGACTTTTGCGTTCCAGCCCTTGGGTCCGGGGACCACGGACGGACCCGCCGCCACCTGAACGCCGTCGAGGGGCAGGGGGGTATCGCTTCGCCCAGACCAGACGACCACCCGCTGCCTAAGGCCCGCGTCACGCAAGGCCGCGATGTGGCTGCGCACGAAGCTTCCGAGTTGGGGGTCGCCCTCGTCGGGCCACATGCGAACTATGTGGATTACGGTCATGGGGGCCAAAGTTCGGTGGAAAACGATCCAAAAATGCAGTTGGGTACGGTGCGATTTTTTTGATTTATGCCAAGGTTCTCTTGCGAAAGGCCCTTGCAAAACCAATCCGTAACGCTATATTTGCCGCCCCAAACATGGTGATTGTAGCTCAGCTGGTTAGAGCGCCGGATTGTGGTTCCGGAGGTCGCGGGTTCGAACCCCGTCTTTCACCCTAAACGTGAACAAAGCCGAACGCCTCAAACGTTCGGCTTTTTCTTTGGGAATACCCTTATGTGGAGCGCGACCACTCGTTATGGGGCTGTTCGACTTCGCGTGGTGTGCGGCAGGCAGGATTGCCTATTTGTGTGCAACCCTGGTGGGGGTTGTTCTCA